>NZ_JBFBDO010000012.1:0-111017 GCF_040683335.1 Kitasatospora sp. NPDC093806 | reverse complement strand
GGGAAGTCGGCCGGTCCGACTTCCCACTCCGCAGGCCCGGTTCAGATGGCGACCGTCAACCGCGGTCAGGGTGCTCGGGACCGAGTTCGGCGTCCAACCGGTCCGGCCAGTCCTCGTGCGCCAACTCCACCGCCACCAGGACGTCGCGCCAGTCCGTCATCGCGAGCCGGATGGCTCGTCTGAGCCAGTGGATGCTTCCTTCGGCGAGGAGAACGATCGCCGTTTGCAGGCGCTCGCTTCCGAACATCCCCTCGTCATAGCCGGCGGTACCGGGGAGGTCGTCGATTATCCGCACGACCCCCGGCTCGGAACCGCGTTCGGGGAAGTCCCGCCGGATGCGTGCCTGGAGCCGCGTACTGACGGGCACGGGTTCCCCCAGACCTTCCGGGAACGGGCCTCAGCCGCGAAGGATCGCGGGGAAGGCTGCCGCCGTGTCGACGTAGTACTTGCGGACCAGCGGGCCGAATCCGTCCGCCGAGTCGCCGAGGATCATCGCCTTGATGGCCCGGGTGCCCTTCTCGGCGTTGAACGCCGACACCTTCGCGACGGTGCTGCCGACGGCGAAGGGGATCCACGTGTTCCGGGACTCCGTCGTGGCGCTGACGTCCGGGTCGAGCCCCAGGAAGAACTTGCGTCCGCCCTGCTCCTGCCCCGTGGCCAGGAGCAGGATCACGTGGAACCCGGTGCCCTTGTCGTTGTTGAACGTGCTCCTGGCTCCGCCCACGTGCCCGGTCGGACCCTTGACCAGCACCGCGCGGTCACTCTGCAGGATGGTGCTGATCCCTCTCCACTTCTCCGCGATGTCCACCGCCGCCGACAGGTCCGCGGCGTCGAACAGGCCCCCTGCGCCGGGGCTCAATCTTGCGCCAAGGTCCCTGGCGCGGGGGTCGCAGTCCTTGTCCAGGGTTCCGTTGGTGAAGGTGGAATCGGTCGGCAGCTGCAGCCAGACCTTGAGGCGGTCGAGGATGCTCGGCGCCACGGTGCTGTCGATCGCCTGCGAGATCCGATCCCGCAGGGTCGCGATGGTCGGGGTGGTCACGTCGTCGGCTTGAACGTACGCCTGCTCGATCATGGAGGCTCCCCTCAGTCAACTCCCTTGCCCCCACTATGGCGTAAGGAACCGGCCACCGGTGGCGCAATCAGGAAAGGACCAAGCCCGCACGCACCTGGTGCGGTGACCGCAGAGGTTGGCCGGACCCACCGCGTCACGCACCTCCACGGCTGCCACCCCCTCGGCGACGACACCCTCTGCGGGAACAGGGCAAAACCCAATGGCGAGGCCGCCCACCTCATGCTGGAGTGGGCGGATGGATCACGATGAAGTGCTCGCCCTGTTCGACCGCCAGATGAGGCGCGACGCGCGGCCCGACGGTGCCGGAGCCCGCGTCGAGCGTGACGGCGACGTCGTGCGGCAGGTCGGCGAGGATCACGACTGGAACGGCGTCCTCTGGTCGGACCTCGACGATGCCACGGCGGATGCGGCGATCGCGGCGCAGGTGCGCTACTTCGGCGCGCTGGGGCGCGAGTTCGAGTGGAAGGCATACGCCCACGACCGGCCCGGCGATCTCGGGAGGCGGCTGCGGTCGGCCGGGTTCACAGCCGAGCCCGAGGAAGCGGTGATGATCGCCCGGATCCAGGATCTGGCGGCCGACATCGCGCTGCCCGAGGGCGTCCGCCTGCTCTCGGTGACCGATCCCGCGGGAGTGGATCTCGTGGTGGACGTCCACGAGCAGGCCTTCGGCACCAGCGGCGCCGGTCTGCGGCAGCGGCTGCTCGCCCGACTGACCCAGGACTCGGAAACGGTCAGCATGGTCGTTGCGATGGCAGGCGACCTGCCCGTCTGCTCGGCGCGGATGGAACTGAACCCGGGCACGGAGTTCGCGGGCCTTTGGGGCGGCGGCACCGTGACCGCCTGGCGAGGCCGGGGTATCTACCGGGCCTTGGTCGCCCATCGCGCCCGGATCGCCGCCGGCCTCGGCTACCGCTACCTTCAGGTCGACGCAACCGACCAGAGCCGCCCCATTCTGCGACGACTCGGGTTCACCATCCTGAGTACCACGACTCCCTACGTCTACCCGGCCCAGCGCAACGACCGCGATGCGTAGCGCGGCAATGCCGCCATCGGGCACACCCGGTGAACCTCCTCGGTCACAGCACTGGAAGCCGCGCGGCGACACGCCACTCGGTGCGTCGGGCGGAGGAGGAGCGGTTCCCCCGCTGGGGGGAGCTGGTCCCTCCCTGCGGCGGAGGCCAGGACCGTAAGTGAGCTGGGAGCTTGGAGGCAGTCGGGGAACAGCCCGACTCCCTTCCCCCCACCGAGGATTGACCATGCGAAAGCTCACCAGCGCCATCGCGCTCACCACCGCGGCCGCGGCCCTTGCGGCCGGGACGGCCGGCACCGCCGCCGCCGCGCCGGCCGCCCCCGTACCGGCCCAGCACCTCTCGCTGCACGGCTGGACCCTGCTCAACGAGTACGGCCCGGGCCCCAACCCGGGTGAGCGGCTCACCGCGCAGGTCAGCGCCCGTACGGTCGACGGCCACGCCCGGGGGCACGTCGTGGTGCAGCACGTGTTCGAGAAGGCCGGCACCACCCGGGCCGAGTTCGACGTCGACTGCCTGACCGTCGACGGGAACGGCGCCATCACCGTGACCGGGCCCATCTCGCAGATCGTGATCACACCGTTCGGGGGCGAGCCGTACCTCTTCGCGGAGGGCCGGCACCCCGAGGCCGGTCTCACCTTCTACCCGACCGACGAGCAGCACCAGCGTCGGGTCGGCTGGGCCTGGACCAACTCCGACACGCACTCCGAGGTCGTCAAATGCGGCGCGGTTCCGGCCGGCTTCTGGGTCATCGACGGCGGGACCTTCCTCCGCCGCTAGGAGCGTTCCTCTGCGACCGGCGACCCACCTGTGCCTCGTGATCTTCCGGCCGTGCGTCTGCTGATCGAGCGCAAGTGCGCCGACGACGACGCGTTCCGGGGCCTGGCCGCCGACCAGGCCCCGGACTTCCGCTCGATCGCCCGGTTCCGCCGCCCACCCGCACCACGTGGACGCATCCCGAAGGACTGCAGCCGGCGCAAGGCCATCGTCGACCCCGTCCTCGGCCGGATCACGACCTGCCGGAACGACCGCCGACTCCTCCGCTCACGGAGCGCGAAGGCTAGTAGTGGCAGTACGGGAGACGGGCCATGGCCGCGCCGCCGTCCACGAAGGGGGCGTAGGTCCACCCGAAGATGTGCTGCGACCAGCCGGCGTCGTTGTGGTATTCGGCGACCGTGTGGTACCAGATGCTCCCGTAGCCCAGGTCTTGCCCCCAGCTGAAGCAGTCCGCGTCGAGACCATCGTGCTGCCACGGCACCAGATCCGCGGCGACCTTGTGATTGTTGTCGATGTCGTAGTAGTACCCGTACACGCCCACACCGTGACCGGTGCTCAGCCGGATGCCCACATCCGCGCTCGCGGGAGTGGCGGTCAGCATCGTGCCTGAGGCGATGGCACTGATCAACGCCGTGGCTGCGACCAGCTTCTTACCTATGCGCATAACGCTTTCCCTCGCAGAAGTTGCGGCCGTGAACGCTTCAGCGGTGATCGCCGCACGGCCTGACAAAGTGATCCATCACGCTGTTCGGTCATCCCGGCGACGGCCGGAGGGCACCCGGTTCCGCTGCCCCGGCCCGTGCCGCTGCGCATATCCTCGACCGCCCGGCCACGCCGCCACCATGGCGGCGACCCGGCGTTGTCTTGGCGTTCTCGAACGGTGCCGATCCGGCGCCGGCAGGAGCCGAGGCGACGGACGTGGCGGGGATCCTGCACAGGAAGTCGGATCCGCCGACTTCCTGTGCGGCGCATGGAACAATCCTCTTCGGGCACGGGCTCAGGGGGATGACGCCGTATGGAACGGGTTGGGGATGCACGGGAGCTCGTGCTTGGCTACGTCGACGCCCTGAAGGCGGTTGAAGAGGCCATGAGGGCGGTGATCACCCCGCTTGAGCGACTCTCAGATGTCCTCGGACTGGTCCGTTCGCGCCGGATCATCAGTCGGAGTGGGCGCGTCGGCACCTACTCCTACCTGGTCCATGGGGCAGGGTGCCGCTTCGTCAGCGACAACGGCACCGAGCTCGACGTCGACTTCGCAGCCGACGGGAGCGAGATCTTCGACCTCTGGCGGCTCCGCTGCCATGGGCTGAGCCTGCCGGAACCTCTTGACGTCACGGATCAGGACCTGCTGACCGCGGTGCGGTCCCTGCAATCGGTTGTGACCGAGGTGCGACCGGGATGGTTCAGTGTCGCCAATTGATACCTTCACGCCGGGGTTCGCAGGCGGCGCAGGCATCTGAGGCTGCAGGCCGGTTCGAGCAGGCCCTGGTGAAGATCGGCGCCGTCGCTCGTAGCGGGTGCGGAGCCGTTTGAACTGGTGCGGCCACGCGAAGGCGCGCTCGACGGCGATCTGCGCGCCGTGCGCAGTCCGGAGCCATGGGCGACGCCGCGTCGCGCGATCAACGACTTGATGCCCGCTTCCACGGCAGACGGCGGTCCTTGTCGAAGTCGCAGCCCCAGTCGGCATACCGGCGCCGGGCCTTGCGACGTGGACGCCCCCGCAAACCCCGGAGCGGCGGGACGGCGTCGAGCAGCGGCAATGGTCGGGTGACGTCGGGCCGGTCACCGCCGGTGAGGGTGACGGTGAGCGGGGTTTCGTGGCGGTCGACAATCACGTACTCGCCCGGGATGGCGATGGCGCCTCCCAGGAGCGAACGGCGAAGGCGGGGCCAGCCATGTGTGCCTCGCCGAGCTGATCGCTCGGCGAGGCTCATGAGGGGAGGGCAACGAACCGGGCGTGCGGGCCCTACCCGCCGAGGCGGGCGATCTCGCCGAGCTCCAAGGCCGCGTACACCGTGCCGTCGGGGGCGACGGCGATGCCATGGGGCTCGGCGGCCTCGACCGGGAGCGGGTGGGCGGTGTAGGTGCCGTCGGGGGCGAGGGAGCCGATCCGGCCGGCGGCCCACTCGGTGAACCAGAGGCGGCCGTCGGGGGCGGCGGCGATGGCGTGCGGACGGGCGGCCCGGTCGGGCAGGGGGTACTCGGTGATTTTGCCGTCGCCGGTGATCCGGCCCACCTGGCCGGCGCCGATCTCGACGAACCAGAGCGCGCCGTCGGTGCCCGCGGTGAGTCCGACCGGCGCGGCGGCCTCGGTCGGGAGGGGGTGGACGGTGATCTCGCCGTCCGTGGTGATCCGGCCGATGGCGTTGGCCTGGTTGAGGGCGAACCAGAGCGCGCCGTCGGGCCCGGTGGTGATCATCGACGGGAAGGCGCCGGTGGTGGGGAGGGGGTACTCGGTGACGTTGCCGTCGGTGGTGATCCGGCCGATCCGGTCGGCGTTGAGCTCGGTGAACCAGAGGGCGCCGTCCGGCCCGGCGGCGATGCCGTAGGGGCCGCAGTTCGCGGTCGGGATTGGGAAGTCGGAGAGTTCGCCGTCGGTGCTGATCCGACCGATCCGGTGGTCGCGCATCCGCGTGAACCAGAGGGCACCGTCAGGCCCGGTGGTGATCAGAGAGGGGCCGGCGGAGGGGGCGTCCAGCCCGCAGCGGGTGACGGTGCCGTCGGCCGCGAGCCGCCCGATCTCCCCGGCGTGCACCAGGGTGAACCAGACCGCCCCATCCGGCCCGACGGTCAGTCCATACGGCCCCGCCGCAGCGTCGGACACCACGAATCGCTCAACCGTCATCAGTCGCCCCGCTCTTGTCCTTTGACACTCCTACGACGAACTCTCCCCCACGCAGCACAGGTCCAGCAACCACATATCCCCGCTGAGCAGCAGCTCAGCGGGGACATGGAGAGCAGGCGAGGATCAGACGCCGCCGAACTCGCCTGCCTGGACAGCGGAGATGAAGGCACTCCAGGCACTGGCCGGGAAGACAAGAGCGGGCCCGGAGGGGTCCTTGGAGTCACGGACGGGGACGATGCCCACGTGGCCATCGGAGACCTCGACGCATCCACCCTGGCCATTGCTGTAGGTGCTCTTGCGCCAGGGGGCGGCGCACAGGTCGAACGAGACCTCCAGGCACTCACCACCTTGACCGGAGTACGAACTCTTCTGCCACCGGACCACAGTTGCTCCTCGCATTGGAAGCGGATCGGCATCCCACCCAAGCCAGCCAGGATGGGATCCCATCAGGAAGGTCGACGGTCAGATCGTGCCGAACTCGCCCGCCTGGACGGCAGCGACGAAGGCGCTCCAGGCACCGGCCGGGAAGACCAGCGCGGGCCCGGACGGATCCTTGGAGTCGCGGACGGGGACAACAACCTGGAAGTCAGGGGCAACCTCCACGCAGTCACCGCCTTGGCCGCTGTACGTACTCTTGCGCCACTGAACGTCGGCGAGGTCAACGTGCTGCATGGCTCTCAAATTCCTTCCGTACTGCTCTGATCAGCTCAAGCGAGCTAGCTCGCGGCAGCGCTTCGACTTGCAGCCGATCGTAGTCCCTGGCCCAGGAGGACAGTATCTCGGCGTCGCGCTCCAAGTAGCCCGTCTTGTGGCTCTCCGTGTAGCCCAGCGTCTTGCCAGTTGGCATGGTCAGCAGGGTCACCGTGTGGGCGAACGGTCGGTCCTCTCCCAACTCAAGCGGCGCCACTTGGAGAGTCACGTTCGGCTGCTGAGCCAGCGTCTCCAAGTGCTGGAGCTGCCTTGCCATCACCGCCGATCCGCCAATGGGCCGACGGAGGTTCCACTCGTCGACCACCGTCTGAATGAAGGGCGGAGGCGTTCGCTGCAAGCGCGCTTGGCGGTCCAGAAGAAACTTCACCCGGGCTTCCGCCTGCTGCCCGGTAGTTGCGCCTCGTCTGACAGCTGCCAACTCATAGGCTTTCGCGTACTCCTCCGTCTGAAGCAGTCCCGAGATCAGACCCAGATGGAAGAGGCGGATGGTGGCTGCCCTGGACTCCTGCTCGGCATACTCCGGCAAGCCCTCTTTGAGCACGACATGTTCGAGCTGGTCGAGCATCAGTTCAATGGTTCCACCGGTCTCAAGCACCCGATCCGCCTCCTGGGCAAGGCGTCGACTCGGCGATTCCACCCCTCGTTCAATTCGCGAGATGTATGACGCCGAAAATCTGATGAGTTCGCCCAGCTGGGACTGTGTCAGCCCCTTCGACGAGCGCGATCTGCGGAGTTGAACGCCGAGGGGCGCACTCGGAGATGACGCTGGATCAAGTTCACGCCGATTCACGACACTCCCAACTGAACCTAGCGATATTCGCCAGTTCCCCGGCTTCCGATCGTAGCTCCTCAAGCTCCACCATGGACACGGGTCGTAGCGACCCCGACGCACAGCGCAACCAGTGGAGCCCCCATGTCCAAGCGCCCCCGCATGCCCATCTACACCCCGGCCGTCGGCGAGGTCGTGCGCGACCTCGGCCACCGCAGCCCCTCCGGGCAGCCCACCGAAGCGGTCTACATGGACACCCTCGCCGGGCTCGCCTACCTCCGCCACGAAGCCGGCGGCTGCGAGTGGACCACCAAGCCCGAGCACGTCCAGGCCCTCCCCAAGCCCCGCTTCATCCCCGTCCAGAAGCCCAGCCGGCCCCGCGCCGGCGACGCCGCGTGAACCGTCCGCTCTCCCTCGTCATCACAGCCCTCGTCGTCCCCACACTCAGCGCACTCGCGGCTGCCCTCGTCTGCTGGCCGATCCACGACGGGCCGCTCGGGCCCCAACTCCTCATCTTCGGCCTCATCCTGGCGGCCGGCATCTCCGCCGGACTCCCGGCCTGCTTCACCTGGCTCTCGCCGCCATCACCCACCACCCCAACTCCCGACCAAGGAGCCCACCTTGCCGAACGAGACCCCCGCCAACCCGCCGCGCCGCCGACTCGGTCACCAGGCGCTCATCCTCAACCGTGACGGCGCCTTCCCGCTCGGCACCAGAAGCTGAGGAATCGGAACGAGAACCGGCGCCCAGAACACGCCAGCCGATCACAAGCCGGGCGGCCCCCTGCGGGCCGCCCGGCGGTGAGGTTCAGCAGATGATGACCAGGCCGGTGAGAGCGGTGCAGGAGACCGTGGCGGAGTTGTTGGCACTGTTGGGGTCGGGGTCGGTCCCGGTGATGGTCGCGGTGGCCGTGAGCTTCCCGCTGGCGAAGGGGCTGAACTTCGCGGTCACGGTGAGGGGAAAGCCCTCACCCTCGGGCATGCCGGAGAGGTCGCAGGACACAGTCTTGGCGGTGTTGTCGTAGACGCAGTCGGAGTGGTCGAAGGTCGCGCTGATGGCCTGGGTCGGCAGCTGCACGACAGCGGTCACGGTGCCTGCCGCGCGGTTGGGTCCGGCGTTGCCGAAGAGGGACCGGTAGGTGACGGTCTCGGGGGCGCCGGTCGCGGTGATCGCGGCGGACAGGTCGGCGGGGCCGGCGGCGTGCGCGGGCGTCGCGAGGGCGACCAGCCCGGTGGTGAGCAGGACCGCGATCGGGCCGGCGGCGCGGAGGTGAAGTCGGTTCACAGGGTTCTCCTTGTCCTTCGACGGCATGACCCCGGGGTCGGGCGACCGGGGCGCTCGTCAGCCGGCCCGGCGCCCGTGCCGTCGGCGTGAGGTGGGGTCGAAGGCACTGTAAAGCGCGGAGACGGCGCCATCGCGGCTCTGACGCGAACGCGACGCGCTGGTGTCCTGATCTCGAAGACGTCGCCGGGTGAACGCCGGAGGCCCGGCGCAGGAAGTCGGCCCTACCGACTTCTCACTCCGGGCCTCACCGAAAGTGCGACTCGTCAGGCCCTGCGGATCTCGTAGGCCCAACCGGTCCCGGCGCAGCTGCTGGTGTTGAGCGAGCGCGAGATGATCCAGCCGTCCGGGACGGGCGAGTACGAGCACACGACGATCGAGCCCTGGCCGGCCTGGACGATCGTGTAGGCGACGCCGGTGCCGAGGCAGTTGGTGCTGCTGTACCCGCGCGTCACGACCCAGCCGGCCGGGATCGGCGACATGGAGCACACCCCGTCGACGTAGTTCTTGCCGGCGACGTTCATGAGCGCGTAGGCGACGCCGGTTCCGACGCAGTCGATGCTGCTGAACGAGCGGGTGACCACCCACCCGGCCGGGATCGGGGAGAGCGAGCACGCGCCGATCTCGGTCTTGCCCGCGACGCTGGCGATGCCGTAGTAGACACCGCTGCCGGCGCAGCTCGCGGTGTTGAACGACCTGGTGACGACCCACCCGTCCGGGAGCGGCGAGAAGGAGCACGCCAGGAGGCTGGTCTGCCCGGCCGTGTTGGCGATGGTGTACTGCACGCCGCTGCCGGGACAGAAGGCGTTCTGCGAGCTGGTGATGACCCACCCCGCCGGGACGGGGGTGATCGAGCATATGGTCCTGCTCTCGGTGACCCGCTGCGGGGCCGCCTGCGCCTGCGTGCTCGCGGCGGTCATCATGCCCAGCATTACGAGCACGACCGCCGCCAGCTGCGCGACGTGGTTCCGTAAGGTCTTCACTTCAAGGGCCTCAGATCTTCTCTACGTGCAACGACACATGGATCCAGCAAGATGAACCGATGGTGTTACCGGTGGTTCGTCTCGACTGAGATGTTGTCAGATTCACGTCTTAGGCACCAGAGGCACACAGATCACACACACCAAGAGCACAAGCGAAGGCCCTGACGTCAGCCGTCCTCGCCGCCCCGCTCACTCCGCCCCGGGACGCCCCGCAGGACCGAGACCACACCGAGCCCCGCCGCACACACCGGCACCGCGAGCAGCGCGCCGAGGATCCCGGCGATTCCTGACCCCGCCACCACGGCGACCATGATCGTGGCCGGGTGGAGTTCGACGGTGCGGCTCTGGATCAGCGGCTGGAGGATGTTGCCCTCGATCGCCTGGACCGCGAGGACGACGCCGAGCGCCCAGACCGCCGTGCCGAGCCCGCCGTCGGCGAGGGCGACGAGCACCGCGACGGCACCCGACAGGAACGCGCCGACGAACGGGATGTAGGCGCCCATGAACACCAGCGCCCCGAGCCCCGGCGCACCCGGGACCCCGAGCACCAGCAAGCCGACGGTGATGAACAGGGCGTCGATGAGCGCGATCAGGGTGGTGCCGCGCATGAAGCCGGCCATCGCGTCGAAGGCCCGCTCCGCGCAGGCGACGACGGTCTCGGCGCTGCGGGCGGGCAGGTAAGAGCGGACGGCGTCGCCGGTGCGGTGGCCGTCGCGGAGGAAGAAGAACACCAGGGCGAGGGCCAGCACCCCGCCGGTGATGATCTGGGTGGCGAGGCCGAGGCCGGAGAGCACGCCGTTGGTGACCGTGGAGATCAGCGAGTTGGTCTCGCCCTGGGCGTTGTCGAGCGCGTGCCGGATCTTCTCGCCGAACGGGCCGAGCCATTCGGCGAGCCGGTCGCCGGCCTGCTGGAGTGCGGCGGCGATCTGCGGGGCGCTGTGCACCAGGGAGTTGACCAGCAGGGCGATCACCCCGCCGACGGCGGTGACCAGGACGGCGCAGGTCAGCCCGGCGGCGACGGAGCGGCTGACGCCGCGTCGAACCATCCACGGCATCACGGGGTAGAGCAGCGAGGTGCCGAGCAGCGCGAGGATGACCGGGACGGTGGCCGCGCGCAGCTCGACGAGGGCGAAGACGACGAGGGAGGCGACGGTGATGAGCAGGATCACCGCCGCCGACCACGCGGCTGCCGCCCGGACCGCGGGCGGCAGCATCAGGTAGGGGCGGCGGTGGTCCGCCTGCCTCCTTGCGGGCGGAGTCTCCCCGGGCATCCGTTCCTCCGTCCGGTCGATCGGCTCGGTCTGTCGATTTGCCCCATCTCAACAGATCATCCGATCGAATGCGCGTTATGTCCCCTGCGTGGCGCACCCGGACGGGACCGGGCGCGCCGCGCGGGGGAAGCCCTCACTCGTGGAACTGGAACGACCAGGCCTGCGTCTGGTCACGCACGTCCAGCGGACGGAGGGCGGTGCGCGGCGGGAAGATGTTCAGCACGCTGAAGTCCAGTGCCAGCTCCTCGCCGTCGACCGGGCCACCGGGGACGACGACATGGAAGGTGAACGGCTCGGCGGACTGGTACAGCGACCACTCGAAGGGCTCCTCGACGCCCCTGACCAGCTGGTTCACCTCCGGCGGGCCGTCCAGGCCGACGTAGGCGCCGTGCCGGAGGCTCTTGATGACGACGTAGCCGTCGTCGCGGCTCGTCACCTCCCACTCCTGCTCGCCGGGCTCGCCGGTCGGGGGCAGGACGACGACGAAGTCCTTGGCCTCCTGGAGGGTGAGCAGCTGCTCGTTGGGCTTGGCGATCGCGTAGACGCCATCGTGCACGGGGGCCATGGCCGGCTCCATTCCACTGGGGCGGCCACCGCGGACGGCGGCCGCCGTCCGACGGGTGGGTCGATTCAAGCCACACAGTCCGTGCGCGTACAGACCACCCGCCGTCCGGCCACTCCAACGAGTCACGCGGGGCGAACACCCACCGGGTGCCCGAACGTCAGTCCGTCACGAACCGGACGGTCCCCGCGCCGCCGCCCGCGAAGGCCAGCACCCGCTCGGCCTCGTCCTGAGCGGCCCGCCGATCGGCGCGGTCCAGCGGCGCGAACGGACGGATCGTCACCGTCCACTCATCGGAGCCTCCCGAGCGTTCCTCGGCGATCTGCCAGCTGCCGGCGACCAGGCCGTCCACCAGCAGGCTGCCCAGCACGATGCCGTTCTGGGTCATCACCCGGGGCCGGTACTCCTCGGGCAGAACGCGGCTCCGGTCGGCGTGCGAGAGCAGCAGGTTGTCGAACGGCGCGACCAGCCGGACCGGTGCCGGGGTGTCCGGGTCGGGCCGGGGCGCGTCGGGCAGGTCGTAGAGCAGTCGGCCGTGTTCGTCCCGGAAGGTGAGCAGGCCCGGGGCGAGCCGCTTCAGCACCGGGGCGAGCCGGCTGAGGCCGCACCATTTCTGCAGGTCGGCGACGGTGGCCGGGCCGAAGGCGGCGAGGTAGCGCAGGGCGAGGTCGTCGATCGAGGGGGCCGGGTCGAGGGCCCGGCCGAGCCAGGCTTCGGCGGTGGTGTGCGCGGCCGGGCCGCCGCGGCCCCAGAGACCGCGCGGCGGGACCTGCACCAGCGGGAGCAGGCAGCGCGCGGCCTGGGCGAGGGCGGCCGGGTCGCGGTCGGGACGGCTCTCGGCCAGCTCGGCGCCGAGCCGCTGGAAGGTGCGCGGCTCCTGCTCGACGAGGGTGCGGGCCTCGGCGGCGAGGGAGTCCATGTCGAGGCCGACCAGCCGCTTGCCGAAGGTGGTGCGCAGGGCCTGGTCGAGCATCGGCTGGAGGAGCGGACGCAGGGTCAGGCAGTCGGCGGCGGTGACCAGGTGGATGGTGCCGCGCTGGAGGGCGATCCGGACGACCCGCCGCTGCTCGATCAGCTCGCTGAGCGGCTCGGGGGTGAAGCCGTCGATCCGGGCGAGCAGGCCCAGGTAGGGCGGCTGCGGGGCGGCCTGGGCCTGGAGGCCGCCGAGGTGTTCGATCATCGCGGCGGGTTCCGTGGAAACCCTGCTCAGCAGGTGCTGACGGGCCAGCAGGGCGCGGCCGAGCGCCCGGGGTCCGAGGACGCCGCCGTCGGCAGCGGAGCTCCCGCTCACCGGCGACCGTCCAGGACGGAGCGCAGCACGGCGATCCGGTTGCTGGTGATCGAGTCGACGCCGGCGGCGCGGAGCTTGCGCATGGTGCGGCGCAGGTCGGCGGTCCAGGTGGAGACGGCGAGCCCGGCCTGGTGCGCGGTGGCGGTGAACTCGGGGGTGACCAGGCCGAACGGCGGGTTCAGGAAGCGCGGGCGCAGGTCGTCGAGCAGCGCGCGGCCGGGCAGCCGGGGCTCCTTCCAGGTGAGCGCCAGCTCGGCCCCGGGGGCGATGGCGCGGACGGCGAGCATCGCGGTGGCCGGTCCGCAGAACGCCACCCGGTCCTCGGCGCCGAGATCGGTGACGACCTCCCAGGTGGCGGCGACGGGGCGGGCGTCGTCGAGGTCGATGAGGAGCTTGGCGGCCGGGGTGGCGGCGGCGGACTTGAGCGCCTCGGCGAGGGTGGGGACGGTGTACGGGCCGTCGGCCAGCTCGTCGAGCTGCGCGGCGGTGACCCGGTCGAGCGCGCGCGGGTCGCCCCAGAGCCGCTCCAGGGTGGCGTCGTGCAGCAGCACCGGCACCCGGTCGCGGGTGAGCCGGACGTCCACCTCGACGGCGTCGGCACCGGCGGCGAACGCGGACTCGATCGAGGGGAGGGTGTTCTCGCGGTACTGGTACGGGTCGCCCCGGTGGGCGACGGCGAGCACGGGACGGCGGGCGGCGGCGGGTGCGGTCGTCATCGGTCCGTTCATCGGTTCGGTGGTCGGTGCGGCTGCGGCTGCGGCTGCGGCTTCAGCGGATCTTGCCCGCGAGCCACGGGGTGAGGATGGGCAGGGTGACGGCCTCGCGGTAGCTCGGCTCGCCGGGCACGGTGACGATCATGGTGCAGGCGGGCGGGAACAACCGCTGCTTGAGGTGGACCAGTCCGGTCCAGACCGAGTTCAGGAAGGCCGGGACGCTGTCGCGCGGGACGTCGAAGGGGATGTGGTCGACGGTGACCACGGCCTCGTCGTGGACGAAGAGGCGGACGGTGACGGCGGGCGTGCCCGCGATCTCCACCAGCGCCTCGTGGGGTATCGCGGCCAGTTTGTCGGCACCGCTGCCGCCGTCGGCGCCGACCAGTCCGGCGAAGGTCTGGTCGCGCCCGATGTCGTGGCCGGTGCGGACCTCGCGGCCGTGCCGGGCGGCCATCGCCTCGATCGCGAAGACGGCGCTCTGGGTGGACGGCAGCGGGGGGTGCGGCATCGGGGTGGTCCTCTCCTCGGTGGTCTCGACGGCTCGGGCCGGTCACGGGTTCCCGGGTCGGCGGAGGTAGGTCAGCGGCCGTCGGTCAGCGGAGTTCGACCATCACATTGGTCGACTTGATGACCGCGGTGGCGGCCGCACCGGGCACCAGACCCAGTTCCTCCGCCGACTCCCGGCTGATCAGCGACACCACCCGGAACGGTCCGGCCTGGATCTCCACCTGGGCTGCGACGTCGCCGAGCACGACGTCGGTGACGATGCCGGGGAAGCGGTTGCGGGCCGAGGAGGGCCGTCCCTCAGCGGCGGCGGTCTCCGGGCGGGCCAGCTCGCGGGCGAAGGCGGCCAGCTCGGCGCCGGGGATGATCCGGTGCCCGTGCTCGTCCCGCTCGGCGGCGACCCGGCCGGCGTCCACCCAGCGCCGCATGGTGTCGGCGCTGACGCCGAGCAGCGCCGCGGCCTCGCCGATCCGGTACGGGTTGACCGGTGCGGGTACCCCGGGCTGGCCCATGGCTGTGACTCCTGACGATGGTTCGGTGCTTCGGGTGGTTCGGTGCTTCGAGTGCCTAAGGTGCTACGGGTGCTACGGGTGCTACAGACGCTTCGGCCCGGGTCGTACCCGGCGCTCCGGCCATCCTGCCGTACCGGCCACCCGCACCGCGAAGCGGAGTCCGCGCTGCGCCGGGACGCCGCGGGCCGGGCCACGGCGGCGGGGCACTCGCCTCGCCCGGCGGCGGAGGCAGGCGGTCCGGGGCTCCGGAGACCGGCCCTACGGCTCGCCGAACAGATCCCGGCGGACGGCGTCGCCGGCGGTGAGGACGGCACCGCTGAGCACCGCGCCGCCGCCGGCCTCACCGGCCCGGACCTCGGTGCGCAGCGGGGAGAGCGCGGCGAGCCGCCGCTCGACCCGGGCGGCGAGTTCGGGGCCGCCGGCCCGGCCGATCTCGCCGCCGAGGACGACGCAGCCGGGGTCGATCACCACGCAGACGGCCGAGGCGCCGACGGCGATGCGTTCGGCGAGCTCGTCCAGGAACGGCCCGCCGGGTTCGCCCTCCCCGAGCGCGTCCAGGGCGGCGCGGACGGCGGCCTCGGCGGCGGCCGCGTCGTCGGCGGCCACATCAACGTCGACGTCGGCTCCGGTGACGGGCAGGCCGTGGGCGCGGGCCAGGGCGCAGACGGCGGCGCTGCCGGCCAGGCTGTGGAAGCCGCCCTCGCAACTGGTGGCGCTGGGCATGGCGACGGTGCCGGGGACGGGCAGGAAGCAGATCTCGCCGGTGCCGCCGCCGGCCCCGCGGCGCAGCCGGCCGTCGAGGATGACGGCGGCGCCGACGCTGTGGCCGAGCCAGATGAGGACGAAGTCGTCCCGGCCGCGGGCGGCGCCGATCCGGTACTCGGCGCGGCCGGCGAGGTTGACCTCGTTCTCCAGGATCACGTCGGTGCCGGGCAGCTCGTGCAGGGCGGCGAGGAGGTCGGCGTGCCAGGCGGGCAGCTCGCCGGTGGACTGGAGCCGGCCGGTGGCGGGGTCGACCAAGCCGGGGGCGCCGACGGCGACGGTGTGCAGGTGGTCGACGCCGGCCCGCCGGGCGGTGTCGAGCAGGGTGCGGACGATCCGGTCGGCGGCGGCGCGGTGGGCGTCGGCGCTGCCGGGTTCGTCGACCGCGAGTTCGGCGGCCGCGAGCGGCTTTCCGGCGAGGTCGGCGACGATCAGCGAGACCCCGCCGGAGCGGACGTCGACGGCGGCGAGGTGGGCGCGCGAGGCGACCAGGGCGTAGAGCCGGGCGTTGGGACCGCGCCGTTGTTCGCCGCGTTCGCCGACGACGGCGACCAGGCCGGTCCGCTGGAGGCGTTCGAGCAGGTCGGCGACGGTGGGCCGGGAGAGGCCGGTGAGGTCGCGCAGCTCGGTCGCGGTCAGGGGACCCTGGTCGAGGAGCAGGTTGAGCGCCAGCCGGTCGTTGATCGCCCGGGCGGTGCTCGGCGTGGCCGTACGCGCGGTGGTCATGGAGGAACATCCTTCCAGAATGTTTCTATCAGGGTCCCTTCCTGATAATTTACCGAAGCGTCGGCGGGAAGGACAGTCGGCGGCATGGGCCGACCGCCCGCACTCGGAGGGAAGAACGGATGACCAGCAGCCTGACCACAGGACCACCACTCGACGCGCTCGACGCC
Organism: Kitasatospora sp. NPDC093806; assembly: GCF_040683335.1. Lineage (NCBI taxonomy): Bacteria > Bacillati > Actinomycetota > Actinomycetes > Kitasatosporales > Streptomycetaceae > Kitasatospora > Kitasatospora sp. NPDC093806. The sequence continues at coordinate 95,043 of NZ_JBFBDO010000012.1, read as the reverse complement.
CCGCGCCGGGCCCGGGTCGCCATCGCCCTCGTCTTCGGCGTGCACGGCGCCGTCGGCGGCACCTTCGTCAGCCGCATCCCGTGGATCCAGGACCGCCTCGACCTCTCCCCCGGCCAGCTCGGCCTGGCCCTGGTGATGCCGGCGATCGGCTCCTCCCTCGCGATGCCGCTGGCCGGCCGCTTCGTCCACCGCTACGGCGGCCGGGCCGCGGTCCGCGGACTGCTCGCGCTCTGTTGCCTCGCGCTCGCCCTGCCCGCCCTCGCCCCCTCGCTGCCGGTGCTCTGCCTGGCCCTGCTGGCCTACGGGGCGACCGCCGGCATGGCGGACGTGGCGATGAACGCGCAGGGCGTGGAGATCGAGCAGCGGCTCGGCCGCTCGATCATGTCCGGCCTGCACGGGATGTGGAGCGCGGGCGGCCTGCTGGCGGCCGGCTTCGGCATCCTGGCCGCCCACCAGAACCTCGAACCCCGCGTCCAGCTCGCCGTCACCGCCGTCCTGCTGGCAGCCCTCGCGCAGCCGGTCTGCAACGCCCTGCCCGACCTGCGGGCCGCCGAACAGGCCGAGGAGCCGCCCCGGTTCGCGCTGCCGCCGCGCAGCTCGCTGGTGATCGGACTGGTCGGCTTCTGCGCGGTGTTCGCCGAGGGCGCCTCGATGGACTGGAGCGGCGTCTACCTGCGCGACGTCACCGGCGCATCGACCACCGTGGCCGCCGCCGCGTACACCGCGTTCGCGCTCACCATGGCGGTCAGCCGGCTGGCCGGCGACGCGGTGATCCGCCGCCTCGGCGCCGTCCGGTCCGCCCGGCTCAGCGGCGCGATCGCCACCGCCGGCGGCCTCCTGGTCGTGGTGGCCGACCGTCCGGCGCTGGCCATCCCCGGGTTCGCGCTGATCGGGATCGGCGTCGCGGTGGTGGTGCCGCTGGCCTTCGCGGCGGCCGGGCGGATCGGCACCAACCCCAGCCAGTCCATCGCCGGCGTCGCCACCGTCACCTACACCTCGGGCCTGATCGCCCCCGCGATCGTCGGCGGCCTCGCCCAGGCCACCTCGCTCACCGCCTCCTTCGGCGTGGTCACCGCGCTCTCCGTGGCCCTACTGCTGAGCGCGGGCGCCCTGCGCCGGGCGGAGCCGCCCACGTCCTGACCCGGGATCACCGCAACCCCACCGCACCCCTTCGAACCCACGGCCGTCGAACACCTCGTCACCTCCAGGACCCCTGGCGGCGGCGAGGTGTTCGAGCTTCCCGCGCGGTGAGACCGAGCCCGCGTCCAAACCCGCTTCCCGGGCGGCCCTCCGGCGTGATCAAATACGCGCGGTCACGTCGAGTCGTGCCCGAACTTCATGAATCCTCCTCAGGATCCGCACAACCTTTTCGAACCGGCCGCTGTCGAACACTCCGCAGCGGCCGGCACCGATCGGATGACAAGGAAGCGCATGACCACCCCGCTCAACACCACGCGCCGCCTCGGCTCCGCCGCGGCGGCCACCGCCCTCGCCCTCGGGGCCGGCCTCCTCACCGCCGCACCGGCGAACGCCGACGGCGGCTACGACCAGACCTGGTTCTCGGACACCACCTTCGTCAACATCCTGTCGGGCAAGTGCCTGGAGGTCGGCGGCTGGCGCACCGACGACGGCGCCCCCGTCAACCAGTGGGCCTGCACCGGCGGCGCCAACCAGAAGTGGCGCTTCACCGACGGGCAGCTCATCAACGTCAACAGCGGCAAGTGCCTGGACGTCCCGGGCTGGGACACCACCCCCGGCATCCAGCTCACCCAGTGGGAGTGCAACGGCGGGGACAACCAGCGCTGGTCCGCCGGCGTCATGGGCGTCAGCGGAATGCGCCGGATCTTCGACAAGCACACCCTGCTGGTGCTCGATGCCGCCGGGGCCTCCAAGGAGGACGGGGCTCCGGTCATCCAGTGGACCCGCAACTCCGGCGCCAACCAGGCCTGGGGCCCCGGCCCGAACCCCGGTCTCGGCGCCTGACCGCACCACCACCCCGGCCGCTCCCGCTCGCGCGGGCCGGCGGCCGGGGCCCGCAACGCCGCACCACCCCGCACCACCCCGCGCCACGCTCGCCAGCAGGTCCACCACGACCGCCCGATCCGATCGGAGAGCACACCATGGCCACCAGACCCCACCCCCACCCCCGCTCCCACGCCCGCCGCCTCGGCGCCGCCCTCGGCGGGCTCGCCACCGCCGCCGCGCTCGTCCTCGCCTCCCCCGGCACGGCGCAGGCGCTGCCGGAGAACTTCATCCGGGTCTCCCCGCCCTTCGAACTCCGCAACGACGCCACCGGCAAGTGCCTGGAGGTCGCCGACTGGCGCCGGGACGAAGGCGCCCCCGTCCGCCAGTGGACCTGCACCGGCGGGGACAACCAGAAGTGGTTCTCCACCAACTACGGCGATCTCAGGAACCTCCACAGCCACCGGTGCCTGGACATCCCGCGCGCCAGTACGGTCTGGGGCACCCAGGCCGTCCAGTGGGGCTGCAACTTCGGCGCCAACCAACGGTGGTCCTTCGACCCGCACCGAGGGAGCTTCCGGGCCGGCCACAGCTGGAACCTGCTGCTCGACCTGGCCGGCTCCAGCCCCCGGGACGGCGCTCCGGTCATCCAGTGGGGCGACAACGGCGGCACCAACCAGGAGTGGACCGGCTACCAGCCGCCGACCGACAAGGGCTGACCAGAGCCGGGACCGCCATCGCTCACCCGCAACCCACCCGAAACCCACCCGCAGTGAACGGAGAGCCCGACATGGCCATCAGACCCCTTTCCCGCACCCGTCGCCTCGGCGCCGCCCTCGGCGGGCTCGCCACCACCGGCGCGCTCGTCCTCGCCGCCCCCGGCGCGGCCCAGGCCGAGCAGATCCCCCGCACCACCCTGCCGTTCGAGCTCCGCAACCAGGCCACGGGGAAGTGCCTGGAGGTCGCCGACTGGCGCACCGACGGCGGCGCCCCCATCCGCCAGTGGACCTGCACCGGCGGCGCCAACCAGCTGTGGAGGGCGGACAGCAACGGCCTGCTGTTCAACCTCAACAGCGGGATGTGCCTGGACGTCCCCGGCGGCAGCACGGTGTGGGGCACCCAGGTGATCCAGTGGCCCTGCCGGACGCGGCCGACCTCCGTCAACCAGATGTGGAACGTCCCCGGCATCAGCTCGCCCTCGACCGGCCAGCTGGGCAGCTGGCTCAGCCTGCTGCTCGACGTGGCCGGCTCCAGCCCCGACGACGGCACCCCGATCATCACCTGGGGCTCCAACGGCGGCGCCAACCAGATCTGGCACGGCTTGGAGCCCCGGGTGAACTTCTAGCCCCCGGCGGCGACCCGGCCGACGACATCCAGGTGTGGCACAGGCCCGATCCGTACATCGGGCTCCGACGAATTCCACTGGCGCATCAGCGCTCCATCCGTATCATGAGACCGCGCAGTCATTCGCATGGAAACCATCCGTTCCTAGGGGGGAACGCATGACCACGCACAGCTCCGGACTCACTCGTCGCGCGGGTGCGGCAGCCGCCGTCCTGACCCTCGCCGCCGGCCTCGCCGTCACCGGGACGACCACGGCGCAGGCCTCCGCCGACAAGCCCTTCGAGCTCCGCTCCGGCCTCGCCAACCACACGCTCTGCCTGGAGACCGCCGGCGGAAGCTCCGAGGACGGCGCCCTCGTCCAGGTCTCCACCTGCAACGGCGGCGCCCACCAGAAGTGGTACTGGAGCGCCAACTCGGAGATCGTCCACGCCGCCGACGGCAAGTGCCTCGATCTGCCGCCGACCGGCGCCAGCTGGGACTTCCGGCAGCTCGTCGTCTGGCCCTGCCACGGCGGGGAGAACCAGCACTGGACCGATCAGCCCCTGGCCAACAGGCTGAGCATCCAGGGCCTCAACATGGACGTCTACCGCGGCTGGACCAGCGACAACACCCCGGTAGTCGCCTGGTACCACGGCGGGGTCCACCCCAACCAGATCTGGGTCTACAACCCGAAGGAGAACGGCACGCCGTGACCGTCCGCCCACCGTCCCGGGATACGGCCCACCCGCCGCCCGGGACGGTGGGGGGCGGCGGTTAGGCTCGGGGGGTGCTCGAAACCCTGACCTCCCCGCCGCCGTCCGACTCGACGGCCCCCCACGAAACCGCGCCGCGGCCACGGGCGGCGCGGGCGGCTTGGGTGCGGCTCGGGGTGCTGCTGGTGATCTTCGCGGCGCTGGCCGGGTCGCTGCTGCTGTGGAGCCCGACGGCGCTGCTCGACGGGGGGCTGCCGGCGGGGTTGCCGGGGTACTGGCTGGCGCCGGTGTTCGTCGCGGTGTACGCGGTGGGGACGGTGGCGTTCTTCCCCCGGCCCGCGCTGAACGCGGCGGCCGGGCTGCTGCTCGGCGTGCAGCAGGGGACGGTGCTGGCCGTGCTCGGCACCACGATCGGGGCCGGGATGGCGTTCGGGCTGGCCCGCTGGCTGGGCCGGGACGCGCTGCGCCCCCACCTGCGGGGCCGGCTGGTGCTCGCGCTGGACCGGCGCTTCACCGAGCAGGGGTTCCGCAGCGTGTTCCTGCTGCGGCTGCTGCCGGGGCTGCCGTTCCAGGCGGGCAACCTCGGCGCCGCCTTCTCCGGGGTGCCGTTCCTCCCGTTCATCGTCGCGACCGCCCTGGGGGTGACCCCGTTGACCGCGGTCTACGTCACCGCGGCGGCCACCTCGCGGGAGCCGGGGTCGGCGGGCTTCCTGCTGTCCGCCGGGGTGATCGTGCTGCTGTTCCTGGTGAGCGGGGTGGCGGCGGTCCGGGGGGCGCTGCGGCGGCGGCGCGCGGCCGCGGGCTGAGCGCCGGGCGCCCGACACGGCGCGCCGGGCGCGCGGGAGGCCCGGACCCGCTCGGCCGACCGGGCCGACTGTCGGTGGCGTGTGAAATCGTTCCCGCATTGTTGACAGAAGGTCAATTAAGCGGTGACCGGGACCGATATGGTCTACGCGCGCAACCGTACGTCGGGTTCCTGCGTCGCAAGTGGTGTCCGGGTCAGCCCGGTCCTGCGGCGCGGCGCGACTCGTACGGGCGGCGCGAGCGGGCACGGGACCGGTGATCAGTGCGATACTCGGACAGTTCCGACGAGTGGATGACGTGTCAAAAGGACACGCGCACCGGGGGACCAGTACGGAACGAGGCAGGGAGGCGCGGCATGGGAGCACTTCGCGACGAGCACCACAACGGGTGGCTGATGCCCTCCGGGAACTACCCGGCCGCGGTGTACGACGACGAGTGGGTCGAGCAGGAGACGGTGTCCTCCGCCCCCGCCCCCACCAAGATCGTCTCCCTGCGGCCGACCGGATTCGAGGCGGCCAGGACGGTCGGCGAGCACATCCGGGCGAGCGTCCCGGTGGTCATGGACCTCACGGAGATGGACGAGGCCGAGGCCAAGCGCATGGTCGACTTCGCCTCCGGGCTGATCTTCGGCACCCGCGGCGGCATCGAGCGGATCGCCCGGCGGGTGTTCCTGCTCACCCCGGCGGACGTCGAGGTGATGGTGATCGACCGCCCGCTCGACGAGACCGGCTTCTACAACCAGAGCTGACCGCAGCAGCACCCAGGACCCGAGACCGGGGACGGCCACCGCCGTCCCCGGTTTTTCGCTGCCCGGAAGAGGAGGCGAGACGTCTCGGGTGAGCCGCCCGGGATTATTCTGAGACATCCACGTCTCATTCGAGGTACCCTCGTTCCATGGCCACCGACCGTGACTCCGTGCTCGAAGCCGCCGTCGGCGTGCTCTCCCGCCGCCCGACCGCCCACCTCGACGAGATCGCCCGCGCCGCGGGCATCAGCCGCGCCACCCTGCACCGGCTCTTCCCGGGCCGGGACGCGCTGATCCGCGAGGTCGGCATGCTCGGGCTCCAGCGCCTGGGCGCCGCGCTGGACTCCGCGGCCGTCGACGAGGGCGACGCGCACGCCGCGCTCCGTCGGCTGGTCGACACGATCGTTCCGGACGCCATGCTCTGCGCCTACCTGACCGGCGAGAGCCAGCTCTACGACGACGACGAGGTCAACGGCCTCTGGGAGGCCCAGATCGCCCGGCTGCACGCGCTCTTCCTGCGCGGGCAGCAGCAAGGGGTCTTCCGGATCGAGCTGTCGGCGGCCTGGCTCAGCGAGGCCTTCTTCGACCTGCTGGCCGGCATCGGCTGGGCCATCCAGGACGGCCGGCTCGCCCCTCGCGACGCCGCCTTCTCCCTCGCCGAGCTGTTCCTCGGCGGCGCCCTGCGCACCCCCAGACCCGCGTAACCCCAGGCCCACGCGACCCCAAGCCCGCGCGACCCCAAGCCCGCGTAAGCACCCATTCACCGCACCTCGGACCGGAAACCGGACACCGATACCCATGAGCAGCACCGTCCACCTCCGCCCCCGCCAGCGCTGGACCGGCCTCGCCGTCCTCGTGCTGGCCGTCACCCTGGTCGCCGTCGACGCGACCGTCCTCTCCCTGGCCATCCCCTCGATCAGCGAGACGCTGCGCCCCAGCGGCACCCAGCTGCTGTGGATCGGCGACGCCTACTCCTTCGTCCTGGCCGGCCTGCTGGTCTCGATGGGCTCGCTCAGCGACCGAATAGGCCGCAAGAAGCTGCTGCTGGCCGGCGCCACCGCGTTCGGCGCCGCCTCGCTGCTCGCAGCGTACGCGCCGAGCGCCGGCTGGCTGATCCTGGCCCGCGCGCTGCTCGGCGTGGCCGGGGCGACGATCATGCCGTCCACCCTGTCGCTGATCCGCAGCCTCTTCCCGGACGACCGCGAGCGGGCCACCGCGATCGGCATCTGGGGCGCGGCCGCGACCGCCGGCGCGGCGCTCGGGCCGGTGGTCGGCGGGGTGCTGCTGGAGCACTTCTGGTGGGGCTCGGTGTTCCTGCTGAACATCCCGGTGCTGCTCCTGCTGCTCGGCTTCGGCGCCTGGCTGCTGCCCGAGTCCAAGGACCCCAAGCCGGGCCGCTGGGACGTGCTGAGCGTGCTGCTCTCGCTCACCGGTGTGATCGGCGTGGTCTACGCGATCAAGGAGGCCGCCGCGCACGGCGTGCTCCGCTGGGACGTGCCGGTCACGGCCGTGCTGGGCGCCGCCGCGCTGGTCCTCTTCGTCCGCCGCCAGCTGCGGCTGGACACCCCGCTGCTGGACGTCCGGCTGTTCCGCGACCGGCGGTTCACGGCCGCCGTGCTGTCCTCGCTGATCGCGCTGATCGGGCTCTCCGGCGTGGTCTTCGTGACCTCCCAGTACCTCCAGCTGGTCCGCGGCTACCCGCCGCTGAAGGCCGGGCTGGCCGAGCTGCCGGCCTTCGCCGGCGCCGTCGTCGGCGGTCTGCTGACCGCCCGGCTGGTGCGCCGCACCGGCGCCCGGACGGCGCTCACCGTCGGCCTGCTGACCATGGGCGTCGGGATCGGGCTGCTCGGCTGGATCCAGCAGGACAGCACCTACCTGCTGCTGGCCGCCGCCTTCCTGCTGGTCGGCACCGCCGAGGGCGTGGTCTACACGCTCGGCGCCGACCTGGTGCTGGGCGCCGCGCCCGCTGACAAGGCCGGCGCCGCGTCGGCGGTCTCCGAGACCGCGTACGAGCTGGGCACCGCGCTCGGCATCGCGCTGGTCGGTTCGGTGGTCGGCGCGCTGTACGCGGGCCGGCTGGTGGTGCCGGCCGGGGCGGACCAGGCGGCGGCCGCGCAGGCCGGCGAGTCGCTGGGCGGCGCGGTCGAGGTCGCGCACGGGCTGCCGGAAGCCCTGGGCGGGCCGCTGCTGGCGAGCGCCCGGGAGGCGTTCGTGGCCGGTGTGAACGTGGCCGGGCTGCTGGCGGGAGCGCTGCTGCTGGGCGCGGCGGCGCTGTCCTGGCGCCTGCTGCGCGGGCTGCCCCGGCAGGACGCCGAGGACGATGAGCCGGTGCGCGAGCCGGAAGGCGCAGGCGCCCGGTAACCGGGCGGACCGGAGGCGGAAACGCCGGTGCCCCGGGTGTGCGTGGAGCACACCCGGGGCACCGGACGTCTTCAGGAGTGGTCAGCCCTGCCGCTGCCTGGTGGCCTCCCGGAGCGCGGAGTACTCCGCGACGCCGGCGACGAACCGGCAGTCACCGGTCTCCCGGTCCACGATCACCGGGAAGTTCCCGAAGATCCGCAGTCGCCCGCGGGCGTCGGGAACCGTCGGCAGGTAGCCGAAGACGTGGGCGCCGTCGATGACGATCGTCTCGTCGATCCGCAGCCGGAACGCACGCTCGTCCCAGCCGCGGACCCGCTCGCGGCAGTACGCGTCCGCCGCCAGCCGGGCCACCTCCTGGTCCATACTCACTGTGGGTGTCCTTCCTGGCCTAGCCCCATGTGATCAAGAGATCGAAATTGTCCCATTCGTCCGTCACGGCATGCGACTCGCTCTGGTAGTCGAGGAATTTGATCACACCGGCGTCGTTCACCACGTTGAACACATGGCCGGTGCTGTCGTCGTTCCAGCCGAAGACGATGCCGCGGGAACCGTGGCCGAGCTCGGTCATCTGGTGCGTGATGTCCCCGATCCCGTTGGTCGCGTTGAACTCGGACTGGTAGACGTACTCCAGCTCCTCCGGGTACATGATCCCGCTGTCCCAGGCGGTGGCTCCGGGGTCGGTGCCGGCCAGCCTGCTGTCGCCGACCTGGACGCAGGCGCCGCAGTTGTCGGTGTAGCCTTCGGGGTTCGCGCCCGCGAGGGTGTCCTCCGCCGCGCCCGCCGCCGGTGTGCCGCCGCTGCCGCCGCCCTCGGAGGAGCCGACCCCGTTGGGCCGCCCGCCGTCCTTGCCGGCGGCCGGCGTGTCGGACGCGGGCGCGCCCGGGTCGTCGCCGCCCTTGCCGGTGCCGGACTTCGGGCTGCTCGGCTCGTCGGTCTTCGGCGTGGTCGGCGCCGGGTCCGCCTTGGTGGTGGTGGGCAGGTCGTCGGCGAGCAGCCGCTTGACCGCGGTGACCAGGTCGTCGCCCTCGGACATCGCGACCCGGACCGCCTTGACGGCCTTGACGCCGCCGGTGATCGCCTTGACCGCGCCGTAGCCGTCGATCGCGAAGGAGCCGACGATGCCGGTCACCTGACCCGCGAAGTAGGAGTCCTCGCTGGTGTCCACGTCGAAGAGCTCCGCCAGCGGGTCGTCGTCGACGTAGCCGGTGTGGCCGAGCCGGAACGGGGACTCGTTGGAGTACCCGGTCATGTCGTTGAAGACCTCGTTGTCGCCGTTGGCGATGTCGGCGAACGAGTTCCAGCAGTCCGAGAGGGTGTTGACGCTCCACTGGTACGGGTCGCCGACGATCGAGTCGCCGACGCCGGTGAAGAAGCTGCCGACGTCGTCCCAGTCCCACCACAGGCCGTTCGGGTCGCTCCCGGAGGTGGGGTTGCCGGCCGCGTAGCCGTAGCCGCCCATCTGGTTGGGGTCGCCCGACTCGAAGACCGGGTCGACGGTGAGGAACCGTCCGATCAGCGGGTCGTACACCCGCACGCCGAGCAGGCCGAGCCCGCTGGTGGCGTCCGAGGGCTTGCCGAGGAAGGCCCGGTTGTCGGCCCAGGCCGCCGGCGCGGTGCCGCGCGGGTTGCCGTACGGGTCGTACGCGCGCCGGGTGATGGCCAGGGTGCTGCCGTCCACCTGGAGCTGGGCGGTGCCGTGCGGGGTGGTCGGCTGGTAGTTGACCGTCCCGGCGGAGGACCGGACGATCACCGTGCCGTCCGGGCAGTGGTAGTAGCGCAGGCCGGTGACCGTCTTCTTGACGGTGTCGAGACTGAGCTGCTCCGCACCGCCGAAGAGGTAGAGCGTGTTGGTGCCGGGGTTGCGCTGGATGAGCAGCCGGCCCTCGGCGTCGTAGAGGTAGCTCGCCTCCTTGCCGGCGGTGGTGACCGACTTGGTGCGGCCCTCCGCGTCGTACTGGAAGCCCTGGACGGACGGTCCCGGGCCGGTCCGGGTCTTGGTGTTGCCGGCGCCGTCGTAGTCGGGCACCACGGTGGTGGAGCCGGTCGGGCCGGTGGTGGTGATGGCGCTGGCCGCGTTCGGCTTCGTCGCCGGGGCGGTGCCGTTACCCGGGTAGCTGAGGGTCTGGGTGACGTTGTTGCTCGCCACCCCCTTCACATCGTGGCTGACCTGCTGGACCCGGTCGCCGAGCTGGTTGAACTGCCAGTCCAGCCAGTACGGGGACGGCCCGCCGATGGTGCTCGGCGACGGGGCCGCCGTGCTGCAGCCGGCCAGCTGGCCGGCGGTCGGGGTGGTCAGGCCCTTGGTGTCGGTCCAGGCCGTGGTCAGCCGGTTCTGTGCGTCGTAGCTGAAGCACTGGGTGTCGGTGACCCGGTCGGTTCCGCCGCTCGACTGGACGTCCGAGACGGCCGTGACGCTGCCCGCGGCGTTGTAGCCGTAGGTGATCGCCGAGATCGGGTTGGCGGTGTTGTTCTGCAGGGTGACCCGGCTGGTGGCCAGGCGGCCGGTGGACTGGTCCCAGGTCTGGGCGGTCCGCAGCTGCTTGGTCGGGGTGCCGATGGTGGTCTGCAGGACCTGGCCCTGCGGGGTGTACGCGACGGTCGCCACGTACGGCCGGGTGGGCGTGCCCATCCCGACCAGCTTGCCCTGCAGGTTGTAGCCGTAGCCGACGGTCTCGGCGGGCAGATTGCCCTCGGTGCCGTAGGTGGTCGACGACAGCAGGCCGACCGTGTCGGTGTAGGCCGCCTTGGTGGTGTAGGTGCCGGCGAGGTTGCCCTCGGCCGCGGGGATCACCGTGGTCGACCCGGTCGGCTGGCCGACCGCGTTGTAGCCGGTGACCTTCTTGACGTAGGCGTCACCGTTCTTGCCGCCGACGTAGCGGGTCGAGGCGACCGGCATGCCCTTGGCGAGGGAGTCGTAGCTCCAGTCGGCGAGCAGCTTCGCCGGGTCGCCCGGGGTTTCGCCGTCGTACTCGCCGGTCTTGCGGCCGAGCGAGTCATAGGTGTACGAGAGCACCTGGCCGCGGCCGTCCTTGGCGGTGAGCACCCGGCCGAGCGCGTCGTAGGTGCTGCTCGCGGTGCCGCTGTCCGGGTCGGTCTGGGCGACCGGCCGGCCCTGCAGGTCGTAGGTGTAGGACCAGGTGTTGCCCACCGTGTCCTTGACCGTCTCGACCTGGCCGCGGGTGGTGTAGGTGAAGCTGGTGGTGATGTCCGCGGGCGCGGCGCCCGCGGTCCCGGCCGACCAGAGCTCGGCGTTGGCGCCGTCGTACATGACGATCCGGCCGTCGCCCCGCACCTTGAGGTAGCCGCCGGTGTGGCCGCCGCTCCCGCTGGTCCAGAGCGTGGTCTTGCCGGTGGCGTCGAGCACCACCAGGCTGCCGTCGGCGAGCACGCTCGCGTAGGCGCCCGGGTGGCCCCCGGTACCCGAGGACCAGAGCGTCTTCCCGCCGGCCAGGGCGGTCAGCACCAGGTTGCCGTCGGCCTGCACGGCCAGGCGCACGCTCTTGGAGACCACCGAGGTCCCCGAGGCGATCACGCTTCCGCCGGTCAGCTTGCGGTCCGGCGTGGTGTCGCGGACCACGGCCGAGGTCTTGCGGCCGAGCGCGTCGCTGTAGGCGGTGGTCGCCTTGCCGCCGGCCGGCGGCGTGACGTCCATCCGGTCGACGCCCTGGTAGCTGTTGGTGGTCTGCCAGAGCGTGCTGGCGAAGGACACCTGCTGGACCGTCACCGGACGGCCCTGGCCGTCGTAGCTGGTACGGCTCACCGCAGGACCGGTCTTGTTGGTCTCCGCGAACATCGAGGTGCCGACCGCGTTGGCCGCGTCGTAGTAGCTCGCGATCGCGGAGCTGGTCCAGCCGTGCGAGTCGTAGTAGGTCGAGGAGATCAGCCGGCCCGCCGAGTTGTCCGCGGTGGTCGTCTGGGTCTGCCTGGCCTGCAACGTGCCGTCGTAGAAGGTGACCTCGGTGCTGTACGAGCCGTCCTCGCGCAGCGTCTTGGTGGTGACGGTGGACGGGTCCGGGTTGTCGCCGGCGCCGTGGACGGCGTAGGCGAAGGTCCGGTCCGGCGTCTGGGTCGCCTGGTTGCGGCCCGGCATCCACACCTTCAGCCGGCGGCCGAGGGCGTCGTAGGCGGAGTCGGTGACCCGGCCGTTGACGTCCACGGCGTGGGTGATCGAGCCGCGGCCCGGGGAGACCGTGCTGGTCGCCGTCCACTTCAGCGGGTTCTGGGTCGACACCCCGGTCGGCAGCCGCCCGGAGTCCGGCGTGTAGGCCGTCGTGGTGGCCTGGCCGGCCGCGTCGGTGCTCGCGGTGACCCGGCCGTACTGGTCGTAGGTCATCGCGCCGAGGACCTGGAACTGCGCCTTGCCGGTGGCGTCGTAGTCGGTGACCGACTCGGTGGCGGTGATCTGGCCCAGCGAGCCGGTGCGCTGGCCGAGCTTGCCCAGGGTGCCGGGGTTGGTGACGGTGCCGTCACCGTCGTAGTAGACCCGCTTGTGGGAGAGCGTGGTGCTCTTGCCCGGCTTGGTGTCGCACGGGCCGGAGACGCTGATCGTCTCCTTCGGGTAGACCAGCATCATCGGGTTGGCCGACGGGGCGTCGGCGTAGGTGGTGATGGTGCAGGTCCGCTGGGCGGGGACGGAGACGTCGCCCTGGTCGTCGGCCTTCCAGATCCGGCCCAGGTCGTCGAAGGTGGTGCCGGAGCGGGTGGTCCGCCAGGTCTTGCCGTCGCTGAGCAGGCCGAGCTGGCGGCTGCCGGTGGACTTCACCCGGCGCGAGGTCATGTCCGGGAGGGTGGACAGCTTGTCCGGCTTCGGGTCCTCCGAGGTCCAGGCGGTGCGCGCGGTGGTCGCCACGACCACCGAGTCCGGCACGTCGGTCAGCGTCTTGCTGACGACGGTGCCGCCGGCCTTGGTGAAGCCCTGGCTCTCGTACGGGGTGCCGGCCAGCCAGGGGCTGTCGGTGATCTCCGTGGCGTCGACCGAGTTCTTCACCTTGACGGTGCGCTTGGTCCCGTCCGCCTTGTAGTCGCCGTCCATGCCCTGGAGGTAGGAGACGGTGCTCTGGGTGATCGGGTCCGGGGCCGCGCCGGTGGTGGTGGTGACGGTCCGGAAGCCGCGGAAGTCGTTCCACGTCCGGTGCTTGTCGTCGGTCAGCTCGGCGTCGTCGCGGTGCCAGGCGGCGCCGTCGGCGTAGGTGTAGTTGGTCACCTTGGCGGGCGAACCGGCCTTGGTCCGGTCACTGGAGGTGACCTGGGAGACCAGGGTCTTGTGGAACCAGTCCTCGATCGGGTCCTTGGCGCCCGGGGTGTTCCACCAGACCGGGTAGCAGGCCATGGTGTTGGAGTCGGCCGAGGCCGGCATGGTGTTCTTCTCGCGCGAGCACTCCGGGGCCCGGTAGGTGACCGCGACCGACTCACCGGTCTCGGTCTGCACGCTGGAGATCCGCGGGTGGTACAGCGGCGGGGCGGCCGGGGTGAGGCCGTCGACGCGGTTGTCCATCTCGATGCCGACGAAGGTGACCGGGTCAAGGGTGATCGCGTTGTCGCCGCCGGCCGAGGTGTCCTTGCCGGTGTGGACGATCTCGTTGAGCCACATCACCGACTGCAGCGAGCCGGTGGCCTTCGGGTCCTGGGTCTTGCCGGTGACCGGGTCGTAGGTGCCGCCCGCGTCCGAGAAGACCTGCTTCAGCTCGAAGGTGTCGACGTCCTGCCAGCCCGCGGCGGTGCGCACCTTGGTGTCGATGCCCTTGAGCCGGTAGGTCTGCCAGAAGGTCGGGCCGCTCACCAGGCAGACGCCCTTGGTGTCGCCCTCGGCCCCGATCTTGGTCTTCCAGTCGGAGGGGCAGTTGAGGTCGTACGGGGTGTCCGGCCAGTCGGCGGCGGTGTCCGAGGAGAGGTTGCCGTCCTTGCAGACGGTGTCCGAGGTGGTGCACCGCTGCGCCGTGCGGAAGACCACCTTGGCGGCCGGCTCGCGGCCCGCCCGGGCGTCCGCCAGCTGGTAGCCGTAGGAGATCTGGGTGAGGCGGCCGCCCCGGGTGTACTGGGTGAGGGTGCCGCCCTTGTCGTCCTTGTCCTCGTCCGGGATCTGGCCGAAGCCCATGTTGTAGTAGTTGGACTCGGTCGCCCAGTCGTAGCGCTGCACGTTGCCGTGCGGGTCGACCACGAAGTCCAGGTTGAACCGGTAGCCGACCTGCTGGTCGCACTGCGAGTCGTCGCCCTTGTCCGAGGTGTGGCAGGGGTCGTCCGACTTGGGGTGGTAGACCGGGATGCCCCAGGCGCTGTTGGTGGCGTCGTCGCCGGTGCCACCGGGGGCGTGGTTGAGGCCGAGGTAGTAGGCGGTGCCGTCGGTCGTGGTGACCTTGAAGTACTCGCCCTGCCAGAGGCCGTTGGTGGCGCCGGTCAGCCGCTCGATCTTGGTGCCGTCCTCGGCCTGCAGGTGGTAGCTGCCGTCCGAGTCCCGCAGCAGCTGGCCGCTGTGGGTGCCGAGCGAGATGGTCGCGTTCCAGCCGGCCCAGCAGGTGTCGCCGGAGTCCTTGATGCCCTGGTCCTTGCAGCTCTTGTAGGAGCGCTCGATGAAGCCCGGGCTGTACGACCAGCCGTCACCGATCCAGGAGGACTGCGAGTTGCGCGCCGAGGTCTCGCCGTCCACCGACTGCGAGTCGTAGGCGAGGCCGACCTGCGGTGCCGCACCGCCCAGCGAGGGCGGCGCGGTGATCGGGTAGCGGTAGGTGAAGGCGCCCGAGGCGGAGGCCGACCAGGCGCCCGAGGCGGACAGCGAGGTCGCGCCGTAGTCGCCCTGGGAGCCCTTGCTGCCGGCCACCGCGGCCACCGCCACGCCGCCGGAGGACTGCGCGGCCGCGGCCGCGGGCGCGGCGAAGGCGCTGCCCGCCTTCGCGGTGCCGCCGGTGCCGGAGCCGAGGCCGGCCGAGGCGAGCGCGACGGTGCCGGACAGCTTCCGGTTGACCGGGTCGTTGACCGCCTCGACCGGCGTGCGGGTGCGGCAGGCGGCGAGCTGCGGGGTGGTCAGCGCGCAGGCGGGCATCGCCACCAGCTGCAGCCGGGAGGCCCAACCGCCGCCGTAGGCCTGCTCGATGGCGCCGTAGTCGAGCGAGACCGCGACGTTGCCGGTCTCGGCGCGCTGGTCGGCCCGGTCCAGGCCGACCAGCAGGCCGTCCACGCCGGCCTGCTTGGCCTGGCCCCGGTCGGCGAGCTTGACCCGCACCGAGGAGACCGGGCTGACCGGGGCGACCGACGGCGCCAGGGACTTGGCCCGGGCACCGACCGCCGAGGGCGCGGCGGGCGAGACCGAGACCGGCAGGTCGCCGGCCTTCGCCTCGCCGGCGGGCGCCGCCAGGCTGCGCACCGCCTTGGTGTTCGCCAGGTCGACGGTGGCGGTGGCGCCGGCCGGCCACTTCACCGGCTTCTTCTGGTGCGGCACCAGTTCCCGGGCGCCCGGCGGGATCGCCGGGGCCGGGAGCTTCGCCCCGCGGGCGCCCACCGGGGCGCCGGGGACCTTCGGCTGGTCGGGGAGCGGGTCGGCCTCCCAGACCTTGTCCACGTAGTGGTATCCGCCGACGATCGCGTCGGCCACGGCGAGCGGAGTCGCCAGCGAGAAGACGGTGGCCGTCGCGATCGCGACCGTACCCCGTCTCATCCAGGCCCGTTTCCGGGCACCTCGAAATCCGCGCGGTCCTGCGCGCATGAGCAATCCCCCAGGAGAAACACAAGAGAGCCGGTGATCTGACAGATCACCAGCTGACGGCCGGTTGGGCCGAACCGGAACCGTATTGCCATGATCCGATCAGAGCAATAGCCTTCCCCGGCGGTCACTCTGACCCCACTGGTCACACGGGCCCCATAAAGCCCGCATAAGTGACGCCAGGGCGAGTAAAGGGCCGCAAATCCGACACGTGGCGGGGGGCCACGCGGGGCCGTGCTGTGAGGAGAAACACAACGGTGCCCGGGTTCGTCGCCGCCGTCCCTGAAAGGGCGATCCATGGGGGAGTTCCTCCGCGTCCGGAGAAATCCGGCGCGCACACTGACACGCCGTCTGGCGCTGTCGGCGGCGGTCACCGGCCTGCTGCTCGGCGGCGCCGGACCGGCGCTCGCGTCCGACCCGGACACCACCGGACCCGCGGGCCCGGCGCGCGCGGCGGACTCGCCGCTGACGGTGGCTCAGGCCGAGGCCAAGCGCACCGGCCGGCCGGTCGTCGTCGACGGCCTCACCACCGAGACCGCGCGGACCGTCGCCAACGCCGACGGCAGCTTCGCCGTGACCACCCACCTCCAGCCGGCCCGGGTCCGCAAGGACGGCCGCTGGACGGACGTCGACGCCTCCCTCACCCGCAACGGCGACGGCACCCTCTCCCCCGCGGCCACCCCCTCCGGGCTGGCCCTCTCCGGCGGGGGCGGCGGACCGCTGGCCACCCTCACCGACCCGGCCGGACGCAAGCTCTCCTACACCCTGCCCTTCCCGCTGCCCGCGCCCGTGGTGAGCGGGAACAGCGCCCGGTACGACAGCGTCCTGCCGGGCGTCGACCTCAAGGTCACCAGCACCGACCAGGGCGGCTTCCACGAGGTCCTGATCGTCCACGACGCCAAGGCGGCCGCCAACCCGGCGCTCGCCTCGCTCAAGCTGGCCACCAGCGTCAGCGGCGGCCTCACGCTGTCCACCGACCGGGACGGCCGGGTGGCGGTCACCGACCCCGACGGCGCCGCGGTGTTCCGTTCACCGGCCCCGCTGATGTGGGACTCGGCGAAGACCGCCACCCCCGCCACCCCCGCCAAGTCGCCGGCCGCCAAGTCGTTCGCCGCGCCGTCGGCCGACGCGCCCGCCGCCGACCCCGCGCCCGCCACCGCCTCCACCCCCGAGCAGCCGGGCAGCTCCGCTCAGGTCAAGCGGATCGCGGTGACCCAGCAGGCCGACGCCCTCACCCTGGTGCCGGACGCGGGCCTGCTCGGCGGCCGGGACACCGTCTGGCCGCTCTACATCGACCCGTACACCAGCCCGACCACCAGCAAGAAGAGCCACTTCGTCACCGTCAAGGAGGGCTGCGCCGGCACCAGCGAGTACGACGACGCCCAGGACAACGGCGAGGGCGTCGGCTACCAGCGCTGGCAGGACTGCCTCGGCCTCAACCGGGCCTACTTCGAGCTGAACATCGCCAACCTCGACAAGAAGATGGTGATCTCCAAGTCGGTGGTCCACCTGACCTCGACCTACGGGGCCTCGTTCGACTGCGACAACGAGACCAGCGTGAAGCTCGCGACGGTCACCTCGATCAGCGGCTCCACCACCTGGAACAACCAGCCCGACATCACCGGCGACGGCTACATCGGCGGCACCCAGAAGGTCAAGAGCTCCAACGGCGGCCAGGGCTGCGGCAACCACGACGCCAACTTCGACGTGACCGGCCAGATCCGCAAGCTCTCCGGCGTCAAGGACAGCTGGACCTTCGGGCTCTGGGGCAACGAGTCGAAGTCCAGCAGCAACAACGACTTCATCCGCTTCGCCAACAACCCGTACCTGACCACGGTGTTCGACATCGCCCCCGAGGTCCCCGACAGCCTGGGCACCACCCCGGCCACCCGCGCCCCCGCGAGCAACGGCTGCGGCGGCGCGGCGGACGGCTGGATCGGCGAGTCCGGGCTGGCCGGCGACGCCTCCGACATCACCCTCAACGCGCACCTCACCACCGACATGAACGGGGTCAACCTGCGGGCCCGGTACGAGGTGTGGGACACCAAGACGGCGGCCGCCGACGGCGGTTCGACCGACAAGAGCGCCCCGGTCAGCGGCTGGTACAGCGACGGCGGCACCGCCCGGGTCAACATCGGCTTCAAGGTCGCCGACGGCCACCAGTACGGCTGGCACGTCAAGGCCGAGGACGGCACCCTGGCGAGCGGCTGGTCGCCCAACTGCTACTTCAAGATCGACCTCAGCGCGCCGAGCATCCCCTCCTTCACCGACTCGCCGGTCTTCCCGCCGCTCGGCGGCGACAAGGCGCCCACCGGCCACGCCGGTGACACCGGCATCAAGATCGCGGTGACCGCCAACGACCCGACACCCACCGGCTGCACCCGGGGCGCCTGCGTCAGCAGCGGCGTCGACCGCTTCGAGTACTCGCTGGACGCCAACATCCCGGCCAACGGCGCCGCTTCGGTGAACGCCGTGGCCACCACCGGCGGCAGCGCCGGCGCCGAGGTGCCGATCGTGCTGAGCGCCGCCCAGTGGGGCGCCCACACGCTGTTCGTCCGGGCCGTCGACAACGCCGGCAACACCCAGGGCACCGTCGGCCAGTACAGCTTCTTCGCGCCCTGGAACCCGGCCACCAAGGTGGTCGCGGGCGACGTCGACGGCGACGCCGTGCCCGACCTGCTCGCCCCGAGCACCGACGGCGACCTGCTGCTGGTGCGCGGCAACACCGACCCGGCCGGCCCGCCCGTCACCGCCTCCACCGCGGCCCAGAGCCCGGACGGCAAGGGCTGGAACACCTACCTGGTCGCCCACCGGGGCACCGCCACCGGCACCAACGTGGACGACCTGTTCGCCTACAGCAAGTCGACCCACGAGCTGTACCTCTACCAGAACGACGCGGTGACGCCCGGCAACGCCGCGGGGCGCTTCACGCTCACCCAGAACGTGGTGCCGATCCGCAACTCCGCCTCCTGCCCGGCCAAGGGCTCGGACGGCACCTGGAACAACGTCACCCAGCTGCTCGCCCCCGGCAAGCTCGCCCAGTTCGCCGACGTCCCCGACCTGGTCACCGTCGACAAGGGCGAGCTCTGGTACTACCCCGGGACGTACCAGGCCGGCTGCAACCTCGGGACCGGGGTGAGGATCGGCACCGGTGACTGGACGAAGACCACGCTGATCGCCCCCGGCACCGTGGCCGGCGCGCCGACCCTGTGGGCCCGGGACAACGCCACCGGCGCGGTCAGCAGCTTCCCGCTGACCTTCGCCGCCGGCGTCCCCACCACCCGGATCGCCGCCCCGACGCACGCCCCGCTGGTCTCCGGCGTGCTCGGCCTCGACAACAAGAACCTCTGCCTGGACATCGCCGGCGGCAAGACCGTCAACGGCACCGCCGCCTGGATGTACGGCTGCAACGGGACCGACGCGCAGCAGTTCACGCTCGGCGCCGACGGCAGCGTCCACGCCCTCGGCAAGTGCCTGGACGTGACCAAGGGCGGCACCGCCAACGGCACCCTGGTGCAGCTCTACCAGTGCAACGGCACCGGCGCGCAGCAGTGGGCCCCCGGTCCGTTCCCGGGCACCCTGAAGAACACCCAGTCCGGGCGCTGCCTGGCCGACCCGGCGAGCAACCGCAACCCGCGCACCCAGGTGATGATCTGGGACTGCATGGACATCGCCGACCAGAAGTGGGCCGCCACCAGCGGCAACGTGCTGCCCGCCGCGCAGAAGGTGCTGCCGCTCGGCATCGGCGACCGGGACCACCCGACCGTCGCCTCCCCCGGCGACGTGCAGGGCACCGGGTTCCCGGCGATCTACGCCGGTTCCCGCTCCGGCCGGCTGATCGAGTACCCCGGCGCGGCCGCGGCCGGCGGCCTGGCCCAGTTCGGCGCTCCGGTGAACATCGGCAACGTCCGCCAGCCGTCCGCCTGGTGGAAGCTGGACAGCACCGCCGACACCATCCGCCCGTCCGGTGAGCTGACCCTCAAGGGCGGCGCGACCGTCGGGGCCGACCCGACGCGCGGCGGCGCGCTCACCCTCAACGGCAGCACCGGCTACGCCGAGACCGCCGGACCGGCCGTCGACACCAGCCGCAGCTACACGGTGTCGGCCTGGGTGAACCTCAGCAACCTGACCGACAACTCCTCCTTCGTCTCGCAGTCCGGCACGCACGCCAACGCCCTCCAGCTGTACTACTCCAGCTGGGCGCACGCGTTCGCCTTCGGCCACGCCCACGCGGACGACGCCGGCGGCGCCTTCAGCAGCGCCTACGGGCCGGGCAGCGGCGCGCTGAGCCCGAAGACCAACACCTGGTACCACCTGGTGGGCGTCTACGACGCGGACGCCGCGGACCTGAAGCTGTACGTGAACGGCGAGTCGGCCGGCTCGGCCGAGTACGCCGGGACGGTCTGGAACGCGACCGGGCCGCTGGAGCTCGGCCGCCGACTCTGGAAGGACGGCTACGGGGAGAACACGGCCGGGAAGATCTCCGACGTGCAGCTCTTCCCCGAGGCGCTGACGCCCATCGGGGTGGCCTCGCTCGACGGGAAGCGGCCGGTGCCGACCCAGCTGAGCTGAGTCCGCGCCTTGCTTCCGACGACCGGCCCGTCCGCCCCTTCCGGGGTGGGCGGGCCGGTCCGCGTCCGGGGCGGGAGGGGCTCAGGTGGTCGCGGCCGGCGTCCGGGCGCGCTCAGGTGGTGCCGAAGGGGAGCTCCAGTTCGGCCCAGACCACCTTGCCGTCCCTGGTCAGCCGGCTGCCCCAGCGCTGGGCGAGCTCGCTGACCAGAAACATGCCCCGGCCGCCCTCGTCCTGCTCGGCGAAGGGCCGCAGCTGGGGCGTCTGGCCGCCCGCGTCGGAGACCTCGACGGTGAGCACCCGGTCGCGGAAGAGCCGCAGCCGGCGCGGGGCGTCGGCGTGCAGCAGGGCGTTCGTGACCAGCTCGCTGACCAGCAGCTCGGCGTAGTCGGCGAGGGCGGACAGGCCCCAGCCGGCGAGGGTGGCGCGGGTGAAGCGGCGCGCCTTGCCGGGCAGCCGGCCGCCGCTGGTGAGCGGGAGGGTGGCGACCCGGTCGGCGGGCAGCGGCAGCACCCGGGCCATGATCATCGCGATGTCGTCGTCGCTGCCGCCGCTGACCAGGGCGCCGAGCGCGGCGTCGCAGTTCTCCTCCAGGGTCCGGCCGGGGCCGGAGAGGGTGCGGGCGAGCAGGTCGATGCCGTCGTCGAGGTCCTGGCCGCGCCGTTCGACCAGGCCGTCGGTGTAGAGGGCGACCAGGGCGCCCTCCGGGAGGGTGAACCGGACCGATTCGAAGGCGACGCCGCCGACGCCGAGCGGCACCCCCGGCGGGACCTCCACCCGGCGGGCGGTGCCGTCCGGGGCGACCCAGACCGGCGGCAGATGGCCGGCCGAGGCGACCTGCACGGTGTGCTCCAGCGGGTCGTAGACCGCGCAGATACAGGTGGCGAACTGGCCGTCGCCGATGCCGGAGGCGGTCTCGTCGAGCCGGGTGAGCACCTGCTCGGGCGGCATGTCGAGGGTGGCCAGGGTGCGGGCGACGGTGCGCAGCTGGCCCATGGTGGCGGCGGCCCGGATGCCGTGGCCCATGACGTCGCCGACCACCAGCGCCACCCGGCCGCAGGACAGCGGGACGACGTCGAACCAGTCGCCGCCGACCTCGCTGGTGACGCTGGACGGCAGGTAGCGGTAGGCGATCTCCAGGCCCAGGGTGCGGTGGATCTCCTGGGGCAGCAGGCTGCGCTGGAGGGTGAGGGCGGTCTCGCGTTCGCGGCGGTAGAGCCGGGCGTTGTCGATGGCGAGGGCGGTGCGGGCGACGAGTTCCTCGGCGAGCGCGACGTCGGCGGCGGTGAACGGTTCCGGGTTGCGCATCCGGATGAACTCGGCGCCGCCGAGGATCATGCCGCGGGCGGTGACCGGCAGCATCAGGTAGGAGTGGATGCCGGCCGCGATGCCGGGGGCGACCCGGTCCTCGCTGGCGACCAGGCCGCGCAGCACCTCCTCGTCGACGTGGGCGCGCAGCAGCGGGCGGCCGCTGCGCAGGCACTGGGTGTAGCTGCGCTCGGGGGCGTACTCGGAGACCTCGCCGATCGTGTCGACGGCGTGGACCAGGCCGGACTCGTAGGACTCGCCGACGGCGACGGCGCGCAGCTGGACGGTGCGGTCGTCCGGGATGGGGGCGGGTTCGGCGCCGCGCAGCACGGTTTCCAGCAGGTCGACGGTGGCGAAGTCGGCGAACCGCGGGACGACGGCCTCGATGAGCTCCTCGGCGGTGCGCTGGAGGTCGAGGGTGGTGCCGATCCGGGCGGTGGCCTCGGCGATGGTGGCGAGCCGTTCCTGGGCGCGGGCGGCGCGGGCCTCGGCCTGGAAGCGTTCGGTGACGTCGATGATCGAGGAGCAGACGCCGAAGACCCGGCCGGTGGAGTCCTCCAGCCGGAAGTAGGAGGCGGACCAGGCCCGGTCCCGGCGCGGGTCGCCGGGGACGCGGCCGTGCGAGCGGGCGTCGACCACGGGGCGGCCGGTGGCCAGCACCTGTCTCATGATCTGTTCTATCTCGGCGCTGTTGATGCCGGGCAGCACGCTGCTGATCCGCCGGCCGAGGTGTTCGGCGACCGGGACGCCGTTCATCCGGGCCAGCGACTCGTTGAGGCGGACGTAGCGCAGCTCGGTGTCGTAGACGGCCATGCCGATCGGGGACTGGCCGAAGATGCCGTCGAGGACGGCGAGGTCGGCCTCGATCCGGTGCAGGGCGGCGGTGTCGGAGGCGGTGGCGAGCAGCAGCAGGGTGCCGCCGGGGCCGGCGATCGGGTAGGTGCGGAGCTCCAGCTCGACGCGGTGGCCGTCGCGGTGGCGGAGCGGGAGGACGCCGGACCAGCCCTTGCCGCCGAGGACGCGGTCGAAGAGTTCGAGCACCTCGGGGCGGTCGTCGGCGCCGGTGAGCAGCTGGGCGGCGTGGCTGCCGACGGCTTCCTCGGCGGGGTAGCCGAGCAGGGCCTCGGCGTCCTCGCTCCAGTGCAGGATCCGGCCGTCGTCCTGGAGCAGGGCGGTGGCGAGCGGGACGAGGCGATGGCCGTCCGGGCGTGCGGGGGCGGTGCCCGGTTCGGGTCCGGTGGGGTGGGTCGCGGCCCACTCGTCTGTCTCGTCTCTCCGCATGATCAGGCAGCACCCCGGTTCGGCTCGTGCCCGGCCGGGCGGGGCCTCGCGGTCGTGCCGGCCGGGGTTCTTCTCCAGACTGCACGGACATCGGCCGCCCGGCGACCCCTTGGTGAGAGGTCTCTCGGTCGGTCTGGTGTACGGGCGTCATGGGCGTACCGGCCGCAGCGTACCCTCCAGAACGCTCGCCCACTGCCGGATCACACCGGATCGTCGGGCGCTGTCGTCCGTGAGCAGATTGGCCAGGCCCAGCCCGCGCGCCATGTCCAGGGTGGCCTGGACGGTCTCGCGCACGCCGGGCAGGCTCTCGTCGGCGCCGAGGAACTCGACGGCGGCGCGGTGGGCCTCCCGTCCGACGTGGCCCTCCAGGCCGATGATCCGCTCGCGCAGCGGCTGCTCGGTGGCGGCGGCGACCCACAGGTGGAGGGCGGCGCGGAACAGCGGGCCGGTGTAGAGGCGGACGATCATGTCGACGACGGCCTCGGTGCGGGCCGGGCCGGCGGCCGGCAGCTCGTCCGCGTGGGCGCGGACGGCGGCCAGCCGCTCGGCGGTGACGTGTTCGACGGCCGCGGTGAAGAGGTCCTCGCGGGTCGGGAAGTGGTGCTGGGCGGCGCCCCGGGAGACGCCGGCCCGTTCGGCGACCACGGTGACGGTGGAGCCGTTCCAGCCGAGCTCGGCCAGGCAGTCGACGGCCGCCGCCAGCAGCCGGGCGCGGGTGGCGCGGCTGCGGTCCTGCTGGGGGGTGCGGGCGGCGGGGTGGGTGGTCATCGGCGGCTGGGGTTCCTGTCCGTGCGGGTCGGGCGGCTGGTCGATCCTCGCAGACGGCGGGGTGGGGGCGGTGGGGGCTGTGGTCCGGTTCAGCCCGCGGCGGCGGCCGCCTCGCGTTCGCGCAGCTCGCGGCGGAGGATCTTGCCGGCCGGCGACTTGGGGACGGCCTCCAGGAACTCCACCGCGCGGACCTTCTTGTACGGCGCCACCTGCCCGGCCACGAAGGCCGCCACCTCCTCCTCGGTGAGCGCGCTGCCGGGGGCCCGGACCACGAAGGCCTTGGGGCACTCGGTGCCCTCGGCGTCGCGCACCCCGATCACCGCGGCGTCGGCGATCTGCGGGTGGCTGAGCAGCAGCGCCTCCAGTTCGGCGGGCGCGACCTGGTAGCCCTTGTACTTGATCAGCTCCTTCACCCGGTCGACGATGTGCAGGTAGCCGCGTTCGTCGACGAAGCCGACGTCGCCGGTGTGCAGCCAGCCGTCGGCGTCGATGCTGGCGGCGGTCTCGGAGGGCCGGCCGAAGTACCCCTTCATCACCTGCGGGCCGCGGATCAGCAGCTCACCGGGCTCTCCGGGACCGAGGTCCGGACAGCTGCCGTCGAGCGCGGCGACCCGCAGCTCGGTGTTGGGGACCATCCGGCCGACCGAGCCCGGGGACGGGTCCGGGTCCGCCGGGGACATCACGTGGCAGACCGGGGACAGCTCGGTCATCCCGTAGCCCTGGAGGAGGTGCGACAGGCCGAGCCGGCGGGCGCAGGCCTCGGCGAGCTCGGTGTCCAGCGGGGCGGCGGCGCAGAGCAGGTACTCGACCGAGGAGAGGTCGAAGCGGTCGACGACGGGGTGCCTGGCCAGGGCGAGGACGATCGGCGGGGCCACGATGAGCGACTGGACGCGCTGCTCCTCGACGGTGCGGCAGAACTGTTCCAGTTCGAAGCGGGGCAGCACGACGACGGTGGCGCCGCAGCGCAGCGGCTGGTTGAGCAGCGCGGTGATGCCGTAGATGTGGAAGAACGGCAGGACGGCGAGCACCCGCTCGCCCACCGCGGGCCGGAAGACCGCGTCGGCCTGGGCGAGGTTGGTGGCGATGGAGCCGTGGGTGAGCATGACGCCCTTGGGCAGGCCGGTGGTGCCGCTGGAGTAGGGCAGCACGGCGATGTCCTCGGCCGGGTCGAGGGCGATGTCCGGGGCCGGGCCGGTGGCGGCGAGCAGGTCGTCCAGGGAGAGGTGGCCCTCGGCGCCGTCCAGCACGACCGTGCCGGCGAGCGGCCGGCCCTCGGCGGCGAGCTTCTCGGCGGCGGTGGTGGCGGTGGGCAGGAACGGTGACACGGTGATCAGCCAGCGGGCCCCGCTGTCGGCGAGCTGCGCGGCCAGGTCGTGGGCGGTGGCCAGGGAGGACACGGGGGTGACGGCGGCGCCGGCCCGGGTGGCGCCGAAGAAGGCCATCGGGTAGCCGAGGCTGTTGGGGCTGAACAGGGCCACCACGTCGCCCTGGCGCACGCCCGCCTCGGCCAGTCCGGCGGCGACCCGGCCGACGGCGTGGGCGAGTTGCGCGTGGGTGACCGTCTCGCCGGTGATCCCGTCGATCAGGGCGGGCACGTCGCCGTAGCCCTCGGCCCCGCCGAGGACGGCGTCGTGCAGGGGGAGGTCGACGGTGCCGACGTCCGGGAACTCGCTGTGGAACACCAAGGCGTGCCTCCTGTGCGGTAGTTGACGCGGGGCGGGGCGGCCGGGCGGGAGGTCCTGGGCGACCGGCCGTGCGGCGCGCGGACAGGAGCATACGGACAGTGGGCGGGTGGTGCGCCATAGTGACGGACGTTTGGCGGAGCGCGCGGGGCGCAGGGGTGGCGCGGCCCGGCGAACGCCGAGGTCGGGGCGGGTCGGCGGGTTCCCCGGGTGTGGTGATTCGGTCAGATGCCAGAACGATGATGCGACGATCCGTTCGAGGCCGCCAGGGTGCCGGTGCGGCGCGTGGCCGCACTGGGCCGTCACGGGGAATACCGGGGGTGCGCTGCGCGTGGCGCCGCCGCCGTCGGGGGCGCCGGGCCGGACGGTGTTTCATCACGGCCGCCCGCCTCCCGGGTTCGGCCCCGGACACTGGAGCACCTCACCGTGACCACCTCCCATCCCCTGCCGTCCGCCCGTCGGCTGCTCGCCGCGGCGACCGCCGCCGCCGCGCTCACCCTCGGCGCGGCGCCGGTGGCGCTGGCCGCGCCGGGCGACAACGGCGACATCAAGGTCCACGCCAGCAGCACCCCGGTGGACAGCCAGAACGAAGACTCCAAGGTCTGCCAGTTCTATCTGGACGCGTTCAACTTCGACACCCTCCAGCTGGTGAGCTGGACCATCGAGCAGCAGCCGCCGACCGGCAACGCACTGGTACTGGCGGGCTCGATCACGCTGACCAACGGCACCGGCACCACCTCGACCTACACCCTGCCGGACGGGCACTACAAGCTCGTCTGGACCTTCGTCGGCGAGACCGGCACCGGGAAGCAGAAGGTCTTCGACGTGTTGTGCGCGACCAACTCGCCCTCACCGACCTCCAGCCCCTCGCCGACCTCCTCGCCGTCACCGACCGCTTCACCGTCGCCCACCGCCTCTCCCTCGTCCTCGCCCAGCGGCTCGCCCAGCCCCTCACCCAGGCCCACCCCCGTCCACTCGCCCAAGCCCACCGGCCCGCACGGCGGGGTCGGCGCCGGCGGCGGCGGCACCTCCGGTACCGACACCGCCCAGGTGCTCGGCGGGGCCGGACTGCTCGCCGGTGCCGCCGTCCTCGGCCTGCGCGCGTTGCGCCGTCGCAACGGACGCAATGCCGAGTCCTGACCGTCCGCGCCATGCACGGCGCGGCGGCCCCGGCCCGTTCGCGGCCGGGGCCGCCGCCGTGGTGCTGGCGGCGGGCGGCGTGTGGCTGGTCCGGGACGGTGCCGACGGGAGCGGCGGGCCGCCGATGCCACCGGCGCCGAGCGGGCGGGCCGCGGTCTCCGCCGCGCCCGCCGCCTCCCCGTCGTCGACGCCCACCCCCGCGCCGGTTCCCGCGGCACGACCGATGCGGGCCTCGGCGCCGACCAGGATCCGGATCCCGGCGATCGCGGTCGACGCCCCGGTGGTCGGCGTCGGGCTGACCGCCACCCGGACGCTCGCCTCCCCGCCGGTGGACCAGCGCAACCTGGCCGGCTGGTACCGGGACGGGGCCGCCCCCGGAGCCGCCGGGAACGCGCTCGTCGTCGGCCACGCGGACACCCGCAGCGGTCCGGCGGTGTTCTACCGGCTCGGGCTGCTGCGCCCCGGCGACACCGTCGAGGTGACCCGCAAGGACCGGCGCACGGCGGTGTTCACCGTGGACTCCGTCCGGGTCTTCCCGAAGAAGGACTTCCCGGACGCGCTGGTGTACGGCGGCACCGACCGGGCCGAGCTGCGGGTCATCACCTGCGGCGGGAGGTTCGACCGCCGCACCGGGTACGAGTCCAACACCGTGCTGTTCGCGCACCTGACCTCCGTGCGGTGACGTGGGTTCGGCGAGGGGGTTCGGTGCCTCAGTAGGACTTGGGCAGGCCGAGGGTGTGCTGGGCCACGTAGTTGAGGATCATCTCCCGGCTGACCGGCGCGACCCGGCCGACCCGGGTGGCGGCCAGCAGGGCGCCCAGGCCGTACTCCTGGGTGAGGCCGTTGCCGCCGAGGGTCTGCACCGCCTGGTCGACGGTCCGGGCGGCGGCCTCCCCGGCCGCGTACTTCGCCATGTTGGCGGCCTCGCCGGCGGCCAGGTCCTCCCCCGCGTCGTACAGCAGACCGGCCTTCTGGGTCATCAGCCGGGCCAGCTCGATCTCCACCGCGCACTGGGCGAGCGGATGCGCCAGCCCCTGGTGCGCGCCGATCGGGGTGGACCAGACGGTGCGGGTCTTCGCGTACTCGACCGCCCGGCCGAGCGCCTGGCGGGCCAGCCCGAGGGAGAACGCGGCGGTCATGATCCGCTCCGGGTTGAGGCCCGCGAACAGCTGGAGCAGCCCGGCGTCCGCGTCGCCGACCAGCGCCTCGGCGGGCAGCCGGACGTCGTCCAGGAACACCTGGAACTGCTTCTCCGGCGCGACCAGCTCCATCGGGATCGGCCGGAACTCGAAGCCCGCGATCTCGCGCGGGACGACGAACAGGGCGGGCTTGAGCCGGCCGGTGCGGGCGTCCTCGGTGCGGGCGACGAACAGCACCGCGTCGCAGTGGTCGATCCCCGAGACGAACACCTTGCGGCCGGTCAGCAGCCAGTCCTCGCCGTCGCGGCGGGCGATGGTGGAGATCCGGTGGGAGTTGGAGCCGGCGTCCGGCTCGGTGATGCCGAAGGCCATCTTGCGACTGCCGTCGGCGAGGCCCGGCAGCCACTCGCGCCGCTGCTCCTCGGTGCCGTAGCGGGCGATGACGGTGCCGCAGATCGCCGGGGAGACGATCAGCAGGAGCAGCGGACAGCCGGCGGCGCCGAGTTCCTCCAGGACGATCGCCAGGTCGGTGATCCCGCCGCCGCCACCGCCGTACTCGGCGGGCAGGTTGACCCCGAGGTAGCCGGCCTTGCCGGCCTCCGCCCACAGCTCGTCGGCGGGCTCGCCGGCCCGGGCCTTGGCGAAGTAGTACGGGGTGCCGTAGCGGCCGCCGAGGTCGGTGACGGCGCGGCGCAGGGCCTGGCGTTCGGGGGTCTCGATCAGCGGGCTGCCGGGGGCGGTGGTGCGCGGTGCGGACATCACGGGGTCCTTCCGGGCGGTTCGGCGTTGTGTCGGCGTTGTGTCGGCGTGGTGGAGTTCAGGACGCGGGCTGGACGACGGCGAGCAGGGTGCCGAGCTCGACCTGCTGGCCGGGGGTGGCGCGGAGTTCGGCGAGGACGCCGTCGGCGGGGGCGGTGACGCGGTGCTCCATCTTCATCGCCTCCAGCCAGAGCAGCGGCTGGCCGGCGGTGACGGTGTCGCCGACCGCGGCGGCGGTGCGGACGACGGTGCCGGGCATCGGGGCGAGCAGGGCGCCGGGGTCGGTCTGGGCGGCGGGGTCGGCAAAGCGCTCCAGCGCGGTGAGCGCGGTGCTGCCGGAGGGGGTGTCGACGTGGATCCGGTCGCCGTGGACAGCATCGTGATAGCGGGCCACGTCGTAACTGTGGCGGAGCGTTCCGGTGCGCAGCACGACGCGGTCCGGCGTGGCCTCCAGCAGCACGGTGTCGGGGTGGCCCTCGGCCCGCAGGCCGTCCCGGGTGAGCCGGTAGCGGACCTCCAGTTCCGTTCCGTCGGCGGCGCGGTAGCGCTTGAGCTGCGGCTGGGAGGGCAGGTTGCGCCAGCCCGACGGGAGCGCGGCGGGGCGCGTGGTGGCGTCGGCGAGAGCGGCGGCCAGGGCGGCCCGTTCGCGCTCCGTGGGGTCGGCCGGGGCGGTGAGGGCCGCCGCGTGCTCGGTCAGGAAGCCGGTGTGCACGCGGCCGGCGAGGAACTCCGGGTGGCGCAGCGCCCGGACCAGCAGTTCCCGGTTGGTGGCGGGTCCGTGGATCCGGGCCCGGGTGAGCGCGTCGGCCAGCCGCCGGGCGGCGGCGGCCCGGGTCGGCGCCCAGGCGATCACCTTGGCGAGCATGGCGTCGTAGTGCGCGGTGATCTCGCCGCCGTCCGGTCCGAGCCCGGCGTCCAGGCGCACCCCTCGGCCGGTGAACTCCTCGTGCGGCAGCGGGAGTTCGAGGCGGTGCAGGGTGCCGGTGGCGGGCCGCCAGTCCTGTGCCGGGTCCTCGGCGTAGAGCCGGGCCTCGATCGCGTGGCCGACCGTGACGGGCGCCGCCGCGTCGAGCTTCTCCCCCTCGGCGACGGCGAGTTGGAGGGCGACCAGGTCCAGCCCGGTGACCGCCTCGGTGACCGGGTGCTCGACCTGGAGGCGGGTGTTCATCTCCAGGAACCAGCACCGGCCGTCCGGGCCGAGCAGGAACTCGGCGGTGCCGGCGCCGGTGTAGCCGATCGCCTTCGCCGCCGTGACGGCGGCCTCGTGCAGGGCGGCCCGCACCGCCGGGTCCAGCCCGGGCGCGGGCGCCTCCTCCAGCACCTTCTGGTGGCGGCGCTGGAGCGAGCAGTCGCGGTCGCCGACCGCCCAGACCGTACCGTGCCCGTCCGCCAGCAGCTGGACCTCGACGTGCCGGCCGGTGGGCAGGTAGCGCTCGCAGAACACCTCGTCGGAGCCGAAGGCCTTCGCCGCCTCGGCCCGGGCCGCCGCCAACTCCCCCGGCAGGTCGGCGAGTCGGCGGACCACCCGCATGCCGCGCCCGCCGCCGCCGGCGGCCGCCTTGACCAGCAGCGGCAGGTCGGTCTCGGTGGGTTCGGCGAGGGCGTCGAGGACGGGCACGCCGGCCCGGGCCATCAGCCGCTTCGCCGCCGTCTTGGAGCCCATCGCGGCGATCGCCGCCGGGCTCGGGCCGATCCAGGTGAGCCCGGCCGCCAGCACGGCGCGTGCGAACTCGGCGTTCTCGGAGAGGAATCCGTACCCCGGGTGGACGGCGTCGGCGCCGGTGGCGAGCGCGGCCTCGATGATCAGGTCGCCGCGCAGGTAGGTGTCGGCGGGCGCGGCGCCGGGCAGCCGGACGGCGGCGTCGGCCTCGCGCACGTGCGGGGCGTCGGCGTCCGGGTCGGAGTGGACGGCGGTGGTGGCGATGCCGAGGTCACGGCAGGTGCGGAAGATCCGCCGGGCGATCTCCCCCCGGTTGGCGACCAGCAGTTTGGTGATCACGCGGTTGTTCATGGGTCTCCCCTCCCTACTCCGGTCTCACATCCGGAAGACGCCGTAACCTGGTGCGCCCTCGACCGGCGCGTTGTGGATCGCGGAGAGGCAGAGCCCGAGCACCGTGCGGGTGTCGCGCGGGTCGATCACCCCGTCGTCGTAGAGCCGGCCGGACAGGAAGACCGGCAGCGACTCCGCCTCGATCTGCTGCTCCACCATCGCCCGGATCGCGGCGTCCGCGTCCTCGTCGTACGGCTGCCCCTTGGCCGCGGCGGACTGCCGGGCGACGATCGACAGCACCCCTGCGAGCTGCTGCGGTCCCATCACCGCCGACTTGGCGCTCGGCCAGGCGAACAGGAACCGCGGCTCGTAGGCCCGGCCGCACATGCCGTAGTGGCCGGCCCCGTAGGAGGCGCCCATCAGCACCGACAGGTGCGGGACCCGGGAGTTGGCGACCGCGTTGATCATCATCGCGCCGTGCTTGATGATGCCGCCCTGCTCGTAGTCCCGGCCGACCATGTAGCCGGTGGTGTTGTGCAGGAACAGCAGCGGCACCGCGCGCTGGTTGGCCAGTTGGATGAACTGGGCGGCCTTCTGCGACTCCTGGCTGAACAGCACCCCCTGCGCGTTGGCCAGGACGCCGACCGGGTAGCCGTGCAGCCGGGCCCAGCCGGTGGCGAGGCTGGTGCCGTAGCGCGGTTTGAACTCGTCGAAGTCGGAGCCGTCGACGATCCGGGCGATCACCTCGCGCGGGTCGAAGGGCACCTTGAGGTCGCCGGGGACGATGCCGAGCAGCTCGTCCTCGGCGTACCTGGGCGGCGCGGCGGCCGGGTCCGGGCCCGGGCCGGGCTTGCGGTGGTTCAGCCGGGCGACGATCCGGCGGGCCAGCCGCAGCGCGTCCGGCTCGTCCACGGCGAAGTGGTCGGCCAGCCCGGAGACCCTGGCGTGCATCTCGGCGCCGCCCAGCGACTCGTCGTCGGACTCCTCGCCGGTGGCCATCTTCACCAGCGGCGGACCGCCCAGGAACACCTTGGCGCGGTCCTTCACCATCACGGCGTGGTCGGACATGCCGGGCACGTAGGCGCCGCCGGCCGTCGAGTTGCCGAAGACCACCGCGACGGTCGGGATCCCGGCGGCGGAGAGCCGGGTGAGGTCGCGGAACAGGGCGCCGCCGGGGATGAACACCTCCTTCTGGCTGGGCAGGTCGGCGCCGCCGGACTCGACCAGGTTGACCACCGGCAGCCGGTTGGCGAGGGCGATCTCGTTGGCGCGCAGGGCCTTGCGCAGCGTCCAGGGGTTGGAGGCGCCGCCGCGCACGGTCGGGTCGTTGGCGGTGATCACGCACTCGACGCCCTCGACCACGCCGATGCCGGTGACCAGGGCGGCGCCCACCGGGTAGTCGCTGCCCCAGGCGGCGAGCGGGGAGAGCTCCAGGAACGGCGAGTCCTCGTCGACCAGCAGCTCGATCCGCTCGCGGGCGGTCAACTTGCCGCGCCCACGGTGGCGTTCGACGTACTTGGGGCCGCCGCCGGCCAGCGCCTTGGCGTGCTCGGCGTCCAGTTCGGCGAGCTTGGCGAGCATCGCGGCCCGGTTCTCGGTGAACTCGGCGCCGCCCGGGTCGAGGCGGGTGGGCAGGACGGTCACAGCAGAGCCTCCGGGATGTCGAGGTGGCGCGAGCGCAGCCACTCCCCCAGCGCCTTCGCCTGCGGGTCGAAGCGGTGCTGGGCGGCGACGCCCTCGCCGAGCAGGCCGGTGATGGTGAAGTTGACCGCGCGCAGGTTCGGCAGCAGGTGCCGGGTGATCGGCAACTCCGCTGTCTCTGGGAGGAGTTCGCGCAGCAGGTCGATGGTGAGGGTGCGCGCGAGCCAGTGCCAGCCGGGCTCGTCGCGGGCCCAGACGCCGAGGTTGGCGTCGCCGCCCTTGTCCCCGCTGCGGGCGCCGACCACCCGGCCGAGCGGGGCGCGCCGGGTCGGGCCGGGGTCGCCGGGCGGCGCGGGGAGCACGGGCCGCGGCTCCTCCCCGCCGGCTTCCTCCCCCGTCACCGGCGGGATGCCGACCCGGCGCCCGTCCGGCAGCACGGCGGTGTGCTCGACCA
The DNA here is from genome assembly GCF_040683335.1 of Kitasatospora sp. NPDC093806. Lineage (NCBI taxonomy): Bacteria > Bacillati > Actinomycetota > Actinomycetes > Kitasatosporales > Streptomycetaceae > Kitasatospora > Kitasatospora sp. NPDC093806. The sequence continues at coordinate 62,710 of NZ_JBFBDO010000012.1, read as the reverse complement.
CCGTCACCGGCAGGTGCACCGCCTCGAACACCCCGTACGGCGCGCCCGGCCCCGGCGGCGCGGTGAGGTGGAAGCCGGGGTACCCGGCGAGCCCCAACTCGACGGCCGCCCGACCGAGTTCACGGCCTACCTTGGCCGGGTCGGGGTCGCGCGCGGTGAGCCGGAGCAGTGCGGAGGCGGTCTCCTCGGTGGCGGCGTCCGGCCGGTCGGTGCGGGCGAGCGTCCAGCGCAGTTCGGCCGGGCGGTCCGGGACCGCCAGCGTATCCTCGAACTGGCGCCGCACCAGGGCGGCCTTAGCCTCGATGTCGAGCCCGGTGAGGACGAAGACCACCTCGTTGCGGTGGCCGCCGAGCCGGTTGAGCCCGACCTTGAGGGTGGCCGGCGGCGCCTCGCCGCGCACCCCGTCGATCCGCACCCGGTCCGGCCCCTCCTCGGTGAGCCGGACGGTGTCCAGGCGGGCCGTCACGTCCGGGCCGAGGTAGCGCGGCCCGCCGGTCTCGTAGAGGAGTTGGGCGGTGACGGTGCCGGTCGTGACGGCGCCGCCGGTGCCCGGGTGCTTGGTGATGACGCTGGAGCCGTCGGCCCGCAGTTCGGCCAGCGGGAAGCCGGGGCGGGTGACGTCGTGCTCCCGGAAGAAGGCGTAGTTGCCGCCGGTGGCCTGCGCCCCGCACTCCAGCACGTGCCCGGCCACCACGGCACCCGCGAGCGCGTCCAAGTCCCCCGCGCCCCAACCGAAGTGGGCGATGGCCGGCCCGACCACCAGCGCCGCGTCGGTGACCCGCCCGGTGACCACCACGTCCGCGCCGGCCGTCAGGCACTCGGCGACACCGAACGCCCCCAGGTAGGCATTGGCCGCCAACAAACCGTCCGGCAGACCTAGTTCCGCCCGCCGCGGCAGCAGGTCGTCCCCCTCGACGTGCCCGACGGCCGCGTCCAGCCCCTGCGCCTTGGCCAACTCCCGCACGGCGTCCGCCAGTCGCCCGGGATTGAGCCCGCCCGCGTTGACCACGATCCGGACCCCGCGCTCCAGCGCCAGCCCGAGGCACTCCTCCAGCTGCCGCAGAAAGGTCCTGGCGTACCCGAGCGAGGGATCCCGCAACCGGTCCCGCGCCAGGATCAGCATCGTCAACTCGGCCAGGTAGTCCCCGGTGAGCACGTCCAGCGGCCCTCCGGTGAGCATCTCCCGCACCGCCGAGAACCGGTCCCCGTAGAACCCCGAGGCATTCCCGACCCGCAGCACCGCCCCGCCGCCCCGCAACCCCGACCCCACGTGCACGCCTACCCCCAACAGGTGGCCCAACGTTCGCCGTCGGTGAGCACCCTGACACCCTCCGCCAAAAAAAGCAATCACGCCTGCTTGTTTTCCTCAGGCGCCCACTACGGCGGTCGGAACCGACGGTCGGCGGACCGTCGCCGAAAATGATCAGCCGTCCGCCACCAAGACCTGGGCGACATGCGGCAGCGGGCCACCAACCGCCCGAGCAAATCCGATGGCGCCGACAGCCTTCCGGCGACAAGACTGCACCGGTGAATACCCTGCCACCGCCGCCTGACCCGCTCCTCCTGCCGGTACGCGACCCGCGCGCCCGCGACCTCGCTCCCGACTATACGGAGATGCACGCCCTGGTCGGCGAACTGGTTCTGCCCGGCGGCGCGTCGATGTACGTCATGAGCGCGCTGGAAACCTCCCGTGAGCTCATCCGGCACTCCTACTACCGGTACGAGTTCGCCACCGTCGCCGTCACGCATTCCCTGTTCGCCCTGGAGCACGTCCTGGCCGATCGTCTGGCCACGAATGAACCGCTCCACGTCCTCATCGAGCGGGCCACCGACACAGGGCTCATCACGGCCGGACTCGCCGTCGAACTCGACCGCTGCCGATTGCTGCGCGACAAGCTCGCACAGGGCGCCGAGTCGAGTGCCGCCCTCCGCCCGATCCGGGCCGTCGCAATGCTGCGCGCCGTCTTCGATGCCGTCTCCGTGGTGCTTCGCCCACCGTCCGCGGCAGAGGCGACAGCCGCCGACGTGGGTGGAGCACAGCCTGAAGGCGGACTCGCCCGGCTGTGGGAGGACCACCTGCACGCATTGTTCCCCGACGGCTTCCGCGGCGTGAACTTCGACGGCGTGGATCTGGTCCTCCTGGACGCCGACGTCGCCAGCCTCGTACAGAGGGAGCTGAAAGGCGGACTCGACGACAGTGGCATCGCCTGCCTCTGGGGCTTCATAGCTGACCTCGACAAGATCATTCCTCTGATCAACGAGGAGTACTGCGCCTCCTATTTTGCGAAGCTTCGGACGATGACCCAGGTCGCAGTAGCGCCCCACGTCCCCACAGCGACCTGACCACCGAGGTCGAAACAATCGGTCTCCCACGGCCTTCTCAGGTCTGGCTCGATTGACCGCTCTGTCCACGTCGTAGCGGGCGGCGGGTCGCTGCTTCTTCGAGCCGAGGGGCCTGCCGGGGCCGGGCCGATCGGTGAACGTCCTCCCCGAGCGGCCGGGCCTGGTGATTGACCTGACCGTGCGCTTGTCGTGAGGCAGGATGCAGAGTCATGATCACCCCTTCGCGCATAGCCCTGCCGGGCCAGGTCTGGGGCTTGGCAGCACACGACTCCGCGGGCCCTCTCTATGTCACCAGCTACGGGTCGGAGATCCTCGAAACGGCTCTCTCCGCGATCGACCAAGCCGGTGCGACGCTGTGGCGGCGGACGTTTCCCGGAACCGGGCACCCCCGATCCCGTATGTCATCGCAAGGCGTGCTCTGGCTGGCGCGCCCCGGGGAGGAAGACCCTGTGCTGGAGCTGGTCGATCCCGAGGGTGCCACTCTCGATGTGCTCGCCCCGGAGTGCCTGGCGGGCGAGGAGATCGGCGCCTTCGTGGTGCTGGACGACGGCTTCTGCATCTCATGGGTTGCCGCTCGTCCTGTGCTCCGCGGTGAGGCTCCGTATCGTGAGCCACGCGTGGCTCGGTACGGCAGCGATGCCGGCTGCCTGTGGTCGACACCGATCACCCTGGGGCCCGTCTCCCACCCGGGCGTGCTGGAGTTGGGGGTCGAGACCGGCTGGGAGACTCGCCCCAAGCGGCCGTGGGTGCCTGAGTCCGTCGACGTCGCCCACTGGGAACCGCTGTTGGTGTCCGGGGATCGAGTGGCCGCCGGCTTCCAGGATCCGCGCGGAGGAATCGGCGTGACCTTCCTCCTGGACCTGGCAACCGGCGCCGTGGTCAGCTCGACGATGCCCCTGCCGGCGGGCCGAAATGCGATCGTCGGACCTGGGGAGTTCCTCATCGGGGCCCAGGGATACGGCGAGTTCAGCACCGCTCGCTACGACCGCGACGGCGTTCAGGCCGCCCGTTGGAGCAGTCACGGTGCCATGGTGGTGGGCCCGTCAGGGGAGATCCGTGGTCCCGAACTGGAGAACCGTCTGCCGTCGCGTTCAAGGTTCCGCGAACTGACCGGCACCGGCGAGCTCGCCGACGGTCCCGCCCTGACGGGCTACCACACCTCCTACCCCGCCATCGACTCTGCGGGAACCGCCGTGTTCTGGCGGGACGGCAGGCTGACGGCCGTCGACTCACGCATGGACGAGGAGGAGTACTTCGCGACCACGGACTCCCAGGACGTCCTGAGCCGCACGCTGCTGCTCGACTCGGGGACCGTCGCCGTCGCACTGCACAGCGAGTTGTGGTTGTTCCGCACCCCGCTCGGCCCGCTCGCAGCCAGCGCCTGGCCCTGCGGTGACGGGAATCTCCCTGGCAACCCGGTCTTCCCACTTCGCTGAGACACCCCTCAGCGCATTCCGAGCGACCGGCAAAGGTTTCTCACAGGCATCGGCATCCGGGTGCGCGCGAGGAGAGGGCGGATCTCACCCCGGGAGCTTCGTGCGTGATGACCGCCCCGCGCGTCACCAGGGCACTTCGCCGGCGTCGTCGAAGAAGTGGCCGGTGGGGCCGTCGGTGGGGAGGGTCGCGAGTTTGATGGCGATGGCGGCGCCCTGTTCGGGGGTGCGGGTGCCTCGGAAGCCGTTGAGGTCGGTCGCGACGTAGCCGGGGCAGGCGGCGTTGATCAGGATGTCGGTGCCGGTCAGCTCGCGGGTGTACTGGAGGGTGACGGCATTCAGGAAGGTCTTCGAGGGCGAGTACCCCGCGGCCACCGGGCCCGCGTTCAGCTCCCGGTCGGGCGCCGACTGCCGGGTCAGGGAGCCCACGGTGCTGGACATGTTCACGATCCGCGCTGCGGTGGAGCGGCGCAGCAGCGGCAGCATCGCGTTGGTGACGCGGATGACGCCGATGACGTTGGTCTCGACGACCGCGCGAATGGTGGCGGGGTCGACGCGGGTGGGCTCCTGGGGCATGGCGCCCACGATGGCGGCGTTGTTGACGAGCACGTCGAGGCGGCCGGACCGTTCCTCGATCAGTTGTGCGGCGGCGGTCGCGCTCGCGTCGTCGGTCACGTCCAGCGGTACGCCGAACGCGTCGACGCCGGCCGCGCGCAGGCGCTCCACCGCGGTCTCGCGACGCCCGGCGTCGCGGGCGCCGACGCCGACGCTCCAGCCGAGGGCGCCCAGGCCGGCGGCGATCTGGTAGCCGATTCCCTTGTTCGCGCCGGTGACCAGGGCGATGGTTCGTTCGTTCAGTTCGCTCATGGGGACCATGCTGCTCTCGCGGCCCGGCGGGGGTCCAAGACCGATCGGGTGGGCGACGATACCTCCCGGGTATCGATCCGGAGTACCGTGGTCGGATGGAGACCAGGGAACTGCGCTACTTCGTCGCCGTCGCCGAGGAGTTGCACTTCGGGCGCGCCGCGGAGCGGCTGGGGATCGCACAGCCGCCGCTGTCGCGGGCGATCCAGCAGCTCGAACGCCGGCTCGGGGCGGCGCTGCTGGAGCGGACCAGCCGAAGCGTCACGCTGACCGAGGCCGGTTCGGTGCTGCTGGCCGAGGGCCGGGCGGCCCTCGACGCGGTCGACGCCGCCGAGCGCCGGACCCGCCGCGCCGCCCATCCCCCGGCCGGCCGTCCCGGACTGGTCCTGGTCACGAAGGCCAGCGCGTCCCGCGACCTGCTGGCGGAGCTGCTGGACGCGTACGCCGCCGAGCCCGGCGCGGTGCCCGTCGACGTCCTCCTGTGCGGCCCGGCCGAGCAGGCGCGACTGCTGCGCGAGGGCCGGGCCGACGTGGCGCTGCTGCACCGGCCGTTCGACTCGACGGCCGGGTTCCACACCGAGGAACTCGGCACGGAGGGCCAGGTCGCGGTCCTGCCGGCCGGTCATCCGCTCGCCGCCCGGCCGCATCTGCACCTGGCCGACATCACCGGACTGCCCGGTCTGCCCCTGCCCCGATGGCCCTGCCCCGACGGCGCCTACCCGCCCGGCCCCGGCCCGCAGGTCCGCGACCACGCGCAGCTGCTGCAGCTCGTCGCCCTCGGCCGCGCCTGCGCGGTCTCCCCCGAGTCCAGCCGGGCCCAACTGCCCGCCGACCTCGCCGCCGTCCCCCTACTGGACGCCCCGGAGGTCACCACCGTCATCGCCTGGCCCCCGCACAGCCGTTCCAAGGCCGTCGCCGACCTCGTCCGGACCGCGACCCGCCTCCGGAGCTGAGAAAGGGCGGCCGCCACCGGACCGGGCCGCTCCGAGGGATGGGAGCGGCCCGGTGGGGGGCTCAGCGGGTGCCGAAGTCGGCGTTCCAGGAGGCCGCGCCGGTGCGGGCCAGGCCGACCTCGTTGTAGTTGTCGATCATGATGCGCAGGTGGTCCGGGGAGTTGATCCAGCCGTCGACGGCCGCGTCGATGTTCGTGGGCCCCCAGAAGGCGACCTCTCCGAAGCCGCGCCAGGTGTAACCGAGGCCGGTCGCGATGCCCGAGGAGTTGCAGAAGTGCCCGGAGACCCGGCGCTGGTCCATCTGGTCGGCGTTGCACTTCGCGGTCTGGGAGAGCGTCGCGTTGAGCCGCACCGGCGGCTTGCCGTACTGGGCGCGCAGGGCGTTCAGGCGGTCCAGGAAGCGCTGCTGGTCGGAGGTGATCGGGCCGGGGCCCGGGCCGGGGCCGGTGCCGCCGCCCGCTCCGACCAGGTCGAACCGCTGGGAGACGGTGCCGTTGCAGCCCTCGACGGTGACCTCCCGGTCGAGGCCGTTGTACGTCAGACAGCCGTTGCCGCTCGCGTTGTGGAGGTAGGTGCCGCCCTCGGCGGCGGCCTCCAGGGTCCACTGCTGGTTGTCGCCCGCCCACCAGTGGATGAACTGGGTGGTCCGGCCGTCCCGGGTGTCCATCTCCAGCACGCGCTCGGTGCCGTTGACGTTGCGGACGAAGTCGACCCGGTCGCCGGGCTTGTTGGACATCCAGAACGAGGTGGAGGCGTCCCGGTAGTTGCGGGCGACGATCCGCGAGCCCTCGCCGTCGGCGGTGGCCAGCGCGTGGTGGTTCTGGCGGTCCTGGATGGTGACCATCTGCTCGACCACGGCCGCGGTCGCGGCGTTCGCCGGCGCCGCGAGCAGCGTGGTGCCGCCCGCCGAGATCACGGCGACGGCGAGCGCCAGGGCGGCCGGCCGGGTGCGGCCGCGGGTGACCGGACGGAGGGTGCGGGTGGACGGGTGGGACACGGGGATCTCCTGCTGTCGGTGGACCGCGTGCGGATGTGCAGGCGTACGCAGGGCAGGACAACAGGGTCGGGTAGACGATCGATCAACGACGTGTTGACGCGGCCGGAGCTCAGGCGGGAGGGACGGGAGGGGCAGCGGAAGCCGGGGCGGCGGGGAAGAGCCGGGCGAGGTGGTAGCGCAGGACGGCGGTCGCGTCCTCGGCGGTGCGCTGGCCGAGCAGGACGCTCAGGCCGAGCCCCGCCGAGGCGGCCAGCAGCACGACGGCCTCCAGCCGGGCGTCGAGGCGCGGGTCGGCGTCGCCGGAGCGCTGGGCGGCGGTCAGGTGGCCGACCAGGAAGGCCTCCATCTCGTCGGGCGCGGCCAGGAACGGCTGCCCGGCGAGGGCCGGGTCGGTGACGGAGAGCACCGCGTACTCGGTGTAGACGAGGTGGAAGGTCCGGCTCTCCTCGTCGGTGGGGACGGCTTCGAGCAGGACGGCCTCGACGATGTCGCGCGCGGCCGGTGCGGGGCCGGTCGCCCGCACCCGGTCGCGGACGCGTTCGCCCATCCGCGCGGCCAGCCGGGTGAGCGCGGCGAGCAGGAGCTGTTCCTTGGTGTCGAAGTAGTACTGCACGAGCCGGACCGAGACGCCCGCCTCGGTCGCGACGGACCGCATGGTGACGGCGTGCAGCCCGCCGGCCGCCGCCGCGCGCAGCAGGGCGTCGATGATGTGCGCCCGCCGTTCCTCGTGATCGACCAGCTTCGGCATCCCGGGGCCCCCTCGTTTCTTCGAACGTTTTTATGGTACATACATACCATCAAGTCCTGCTGTTTCGTGCCGCGCAATGCCACCCCCGGAGGGATGACCATGACCAGGACGAGCATCGGACACTTCGTCAGCGAGGAAGCCCGGACGAAGTACCTGGAGGCGTACGACCGCGCCATGGAGCTGTGGCCGTCACCCCGGCGCGAACTCGACGTCGAGACCGCCTACGGCACCGTCCACGTCCACCACTTCGGCCCCACCACCGGCGAGCCGATCGTGCTGCTGCACGGCCACGCCGGGCACGCGTCCAACTGGTACCCGCAGATCGCCGCCCTGGGCGCACACCACCCCGTCTACGCGATCGACACCCTGGACGACCCCGGGCGTAGCGTTCAGCGCGCCGTCGCGACCGGTTCCGCGGAGAACGCGGCCTGGCTCGGCGAGGTCCTGGCCGGCCTCGGACTGGCCCGGGTCCACCTGGTCGGCGCCTCCTACGGCGGCTGGCTGGCCCTCGCCCTGGCGATCCACGCGCCCGAGCGGCTCGCCTCGATCGCGCCGCTGGACCCGGGCGGGCTCGACAAGGTCCCCGCGCGGTTCTACGCGCACCTGATCGGCGGCCTGTTCGGGATGCTCGCCCCCCGGCGGTTCCGCCCCGCCCTGGGACGGCTGCTCGCCAATCCCGCGCTCGGCTCGCCGCCCGAGATGCTCGCCCCGCTGATGCTCGGCATGCGCTCCCACCGGCCCAACACCCGTCCGCCGGCCCGGCAGTTCAGCGACGAGGAGCTGCGCTCGATCGGGCTGCCCGTCCTCGTCCTGGTGGGCGCCCGCAGCGCCCTGCTGCGCCCGCGCCGGGTGCTGGAGCGGGTCACCGCGCTGATCCCCGACGTCCGGGCGGAGCTCGTCCGCGGCGCCGGCCACGGACTGAACCTGGAGCGCCCCGAGGAGGTCAACGAGCAGCTGCTGCGGTTCATCCGCCGAGGTCGGGAGGGTGAACCGGCGGCGGACGCCGGGTGCGGTTCGAAGATCACCATGGAGTAGGCTCGCTCCGCAACACGACGCGAGAGGGAGTCCATTGGCGCGGGTTGCGGTGATCGGCGGGGGTATCAGCGGGCTGGGAACGGCCCTCATGCTCGGACGGCGGGGCCATGCGGTCACCGTGTTCGAACAGGATCCGCGGCAGGCCGGCGAGGACCTCGACCGGGACTTCCACCGCTGGCACCGGCCCCGGACCCCGCAGGCCGTCCAGCCCCACTCGTTCCTCGCCCCCGTGCGCACCGTGCTGCGCGCCGAGGCCCCCGACGTCCACGCGGACCTGCTGGCACGCGGGGCACGGGAGTACCACGACTTCGACTGGTTCCCGGAGCACCCGCCGCACCGCGACGGCGACGAGGAGCTGGTGACCCTGCGCACCCGCCGCATCGTGCTGGAGGCCGCCCTGACGGCGGCGGTACGGCGGGAGCCCACCGTCGAGGTGCGGCGGGGGTGCCGGGTGACGGGCCTGGCCTTCGGGACCGTCGCAGAGGGCAACCCGCCCCGGGTCACCGGCGTGCGGGTGGGCGGGGGCGCCGGGGGCAGCGCGGACGGCACGGGCGCAGCGGACCTCGTCGTCGACGCGTCCGGACGCCGCTCGGCGGTCCCCGCCTGGCTGGTCGCGGCCGGCTGCCGCCCGCCCGTGGTCGACAACCAGCGGACCGGGATCGCCTACCTGTGCCGCTGGTACCGCCTGCGCGCCGACGGCCCGCGCGACCCCGGGCGGGTGCAGACCGGCTCGGCCGCGGCCTTCGCGCTCGCCGGCGTCTTCCCGTCCGACAACGACACCTTCGCCGTCAACCTGATGCTGTCCACCGCCGATCCGACCCGCGGCGCGCTCACCGACCCCGCCGTGTTCGAGGCCGCGGCCCGCCGCTTCCCCGCCACCGCCGCCTGGCTCGCCCTGGACCCCGAACCGCGGTCGCCCGTCCTGGCGATGGCCGGCCTGGACAACCGCTGGACCTCGCTCGTCGACGCGGCCGGACCGGTCGTCACCGGCCTGGTCAACACCGGGGACAGCCTCATCCACACCAACCCGACCCTCGGCCACGGCGTGGCCCTCGGTCTGCGCGCCGCCCAGCACCTCGCCACCCACGTCGAGAGGATAGCCGCCGACCCCGCCGCCTACCACTCCTGGACCGCCGAGCACCTCCGCCCCTGGTACGACGCCCAGGTGACGGCGGACGCCGGCAACGAGCAGCGCCTCACCGGCGCCGCCCCGGTCCCCGACCGGCGGGCCGCCGCGCTCGCCGCCTGCGCCTTCGACGACCCCGTCGTCATGCGGGCCCGCGCCCGGGTGCGCCACCTCCTCCAGCCGGCCGCCGAGGCCTACGCCACCGAGGAGGTGGACGCCGCCGTCACCCGCTGGCTGGCCGCCCACCCGGACTTCACCCCCGGCCACGACGGCCCGACCCGGGAGCAGTGGGAGACCCTCGTGGCGGGGGACACCCTCCTACCGGCCTGACGCCGATACCGGCCCGACCGCGCGCGGCCAGGGGGGTCAGTCCTCCAGGAGGAGCCGGAGGAGGTCGCGCAGGGACTCGCGCTGGGGGGTGTCGAGGGAGGCCAGCGGGTCGGCGGCGAAGGGCATCCGGGTGCGCAGGTCGGCGGCGACGGTGCGGCCCGCCTCGGTGGCGGCGACGCGCTTGACCCGGCGGTCGGCCGGGTCCGGGCCGCGTTCGACCAGGCCGCGGGACTCCAGGCGGTCGATGATCACGGTCACGTTGGACGGCTCGGCGTGCAGGCGGTCGGCGATCCGGCGGGTCGGGACCGGGCCCTCGGCCGCGAGCAGGGCCTTGGCCTGGAGCGGGGTGAGGTCGTGCGCGGCGGCGGCCGCCTCGGACTCCTGGGCGTAGCGGCGGTTGACGGCCGCGAAGAGACCGACGATCTCCCGGCTGAGCTCATCCGGCGGGTTGGACATGGCGCCAGCATACCCCGAGTTGCTTGACAGCTTGAATTATCCCGGAACATAGTTATGGTCGATAGTGGTTATGTTCCATAAGCATCTGCGTCCGGGAGGCCCCACCATGAGCACCACCAAGACCGTCCTGATCACCGGCACCTCCTCCGGCATCGGCCTGGCCACCGCCGTCGCCGCCGCGCGCGACGGCTGGCAGGTGATCGCCACCATGCGGAACACCGCCAAGGCGGGCCCGCTGCTGGCCGCGGCGGCGGAGGCGGGCGTCTCCGTCGACGTCCGGCCTCTGGACGTGACCGACCCGGCCTCGGTCGCCGCCTGCTTCGCCGGGCTCGACCGGCTGGACGCGCTGGTCAACAACGCCGGCGCCGGGCACCTCGGCACGCTGGAGCAGGAGGACGTCGAGGAGGTCCGGGCCGTCCTGGAGGTCAACTTCTTCGGCGTCCTGCACGTCAGCAAGGCCGCCCTGCCGCTGCTGCGGGCGAGCCGGGGCCGGCTGCTGACCGTCACCAGCGTGGGCGGCGTGATCGGCCAGCCGTTCAACGAGGCCTACTGCGCCGCCAAGTTCGCCGTCGAGGGCTTCATGGAGTCCCTCGCCCCGGTCGCGGCCTCCGCCGGGGTGTCCGTCAGCGTGGTCGAACCCGGCGCGGTGGCAAGCGAGTTCGTCGCCAACGTGGGCGTCACCGAGGACGCGATGGCGCAGGCCGGGCCGTACGCCCCCGCGCTCGCCGCCTACCTGGAGCGCACCCGCGGCGCGTTCGCCAACGCGCAGGCGGCGGAGGACGTCGCCGCCCGGATCGTCGAACTGCTGACGGCCGAGCGACCCGCCTTCCGGGTGCTCACGTCGGACGCCGCGCGGGCCTTCACCGGTGTGAAGCTGGCCGACCCCGACGGCTCGGCCGTCCAGGCGCTGACCGGCGCCTGGATCGCCTCGTGAGGGTCGTCGGGGTCGTCGGGGCCGTCGGGGCCGTCCGGGCCGTCAGTGGAGCGGGAGGGACATCTCCCGCTCGCTGGCGGTCGGGTCCAGGGCGTAGGGCTTGGTGGCGCCGGTGAACTCGAAGCCGCGGCGCTGGTAGAAGGCGGCCGCGCGGGCGTTCTCCTCGTGCACCATGAGCAGCAGGCGCTCGGCCCCGGCCTCGTCGCGGGCCCAGCCGACGACGGCGTCCAGCAGGGCGTCCGTCACCCCGCGCGCGCCGCCGCGGTGCTCCGGGTGCACCCAGACGCCGACCAGCAGGGCCGCGCCGGGTTCGGGGGTGAAGGAGATCATCGTCCCGACCCACTCCCCCGCGCCGGTGACGGCGACCAGCCCGACGCTGCCCGGCTCGTTCACCCGCCGGACCCGGGCCTGCCACTCCTCCTCGCCGTGCGCGAGCGCGGTCTCGTAGGTCTCCAGGAAGGCCATCGGCGTGTCGAGCAGCTGGGCGAGGCGGACCTCGCGCAGGCGCTCCCAGTCCGCCAGGCCGATCCGCTCGATCCGGTAGGTCATGGCCCCGCCTCCTGTGATGATCATCCGAACGCTCCCGGCAGGATAGGCCACCTCACACCGGGGCCGGCCGACGGACGGCTGACGGGCGGCCGACGGGCCGAGGATCGGGGTCGGTGCAGGTCGGGAGGGGTGCGGATCGGGAGGGGTGTGGCGACGTACGGCGGGTAAGGTGCGACGGGCCCAGCCGTCCCGCCCCCGAAGGAGTTCCGTCATGCCGAGCGCCCACCCCGGATCCGCCGGACCGTCAATCGCGCGGTTCGGGTTCGGCACCGCCGCCGTCGGACGCCCCGGGTACATCACCCTCGGCCGCGAGCTCGACCTCCCCGCCGAGCGCACCGTCGAGGCCCTGCGGCAGCGCACCCACGCCCTGCTCGACGCCGCCCACGCCGCCGGGGTGCGGTACTTCGACGCCGCCCGCTCCTACGGGCGCGCCGAGGAGTTCCTCGGCGAGTGGCTGGACGCCCACCCGCAGGCCGCCGCCGAGGTGACCGTCGGCAGCAAGTGGGGCTACACCTACACCGCCGGCTGGCAGGCCTCCGGCGTGTCCGCGCACGAGGTCAAGGAACACTCCACGGCGGTGTTCGACCGTCAGATCAAGGAGACCCGGGCGCTGCTGGGCGACCGGCTGGACGTCTACCTGGTGCACTCCGTCACCCCCGACAGCCCCGCGCTCACCGACCCCGAACTGCACGCCCGACTCGCCGCGCTGGCCGCGGAGGGCGTGCGGATCGGCCTGTCCACCAGCGGTCCGGCGCAGGCCGCGACGGTGCGCGCGGCGCTGGAGGTGACGGTGGACGGCCGCCCCCTGTTCGCCGCCGCGCAGTCCACCTGGAACCTGCTGGAGCCGTCCGCCGGACCCGCCCTCGCCGAGGCCCACGCGGCCGGCTGGCTGGTCGTCGTCAAGGAGGGCATGGCCAACGGCCGGCTCGCCGACCGCAACGCCACCGGCCCCGACACCGCCGCCCTGCGCACCCTCGCCGCCCGCACCGGCACGACCTGCGACGCCCTCGCGCTCGCCGCCGCGGCGGCCATGCCCTGGGCCGACGTGGTGCTCTCCGGCGCCGCCACCACCGGCCAGCTCACCACCAACCTGGCCGCCGTCGGCCTCGCCCTCGACGCGGAGCAGCTGGCCGCACTCGCCCCGCTCGCCGAGCCGGCCGAGGAGTACTGGCGCACCCGGGCCGCACTCCCCTGGTCCTGACGGCCGCGCGCGAAAATGCCGGCGGGGTGGTGAGGCGCCTCTGTTAGGGTCGTCGTCCGGCCGGCCGCGGGACTCCGGTGCGACTTCCGGAACGCGCCTCTACAGCACTGATTCGCAGTTCGTGCCCCCATTCCCCGGCCGGCCGTCCGAAGCATCACGAGGGAACACACGACGGAGTGGGGGCGGCGAGCCAGTGGAGACGTACGGCGACCTGATCGCCGCCGAGGACGTGCTGCTCTTCGTCAACGCCGCGATCACCGGCACCGGCCAGCGCGAGTTCCACGGCGGGGCGGCCGAGCAGCGGTTCTCGCTCGACTTCCTGCACGAGTACATGTGCGTCAACTACCGCAGCCCGTACGCCGCCGCGCTCGCGCTGGACATCAACGACCACAACGCCGTCCTGATCGTCCGCCGCCTGCTGGAGACCGCCCGCGAGGCCACCGCCGAGCAGCGGGACACCGAGGGCCGGCTGATCGCCCGCCGGCTGGCCCTGCTGCCGCCGCAGCGGGTCTACCGGCTGATCGGCGAGCTGCGGCGCGCCAAGGTCAACAACCGCCGCACCCGCGCGATCCTGCGCGACTGGCTCGCCGCCCGCCCCGACCAGTCGCTCGACGCGGTCAAGTACCGGCCCGGCCTCAAGCGGGCCCTGCGCCACGCCCACCTGCGACCCGTCGAGACCGAGACCGGCGACTTCCTGTTCGCCCCGCGCCGCCACCCCCGCTACCGGGCACCGCTGCTCGACGCCTGGCGCCGCGCCCACCACGAACAGGGCGCCCTCTACGAGCTGCCGTACACCGTGGCGGAGGGCTTCGCGCACCGGCACGGCATCCCGCGCGACACCTTCCTCACCCGCATCGCGCCCCGGCTGACCGCCCTGGAACGGCTGCGCCTCCAGGAGTCCGCGCGCGGCCACGGCACCGCCGCGGCCACCGCCGTCGCCGTCGACCTCGCCCGGATGCCGCTCACCCGGCTCGCCTCCTACGTCCTCGCCCTGCCGCCCGCCGACCGGGTCGCCCGGCGCGCGGAGCTGACGTCGGCGCTGCACGGTGCGGCGCGGCGGGCCGTCCGCGCGGCCGGGGCCGAGGAGGGCAGCTGGGGCCGGGTCACCGCCGTCCTCGACGACAGCCACTCCGCGTACGGCTCCGGCGTGAAGCGCCGCCGCCCGCTCGCCGCCGCCCTCGCCTGTCACCACCTGCTGGCGGTGCTGGCCGGCGAGTACACCGCGCTCTGGACCTCCGGCCGCGCCGACGCGCTGCTCGCCCACCCGTCCGGCCCGACCCCGCTCGGCCGCCGGATCCTCGACGCGCTCGACGGCGGTGGTGATGGCGGGGGCGGGGGCGGGACCGGCCTTGCGCCGGAGCGGCTGCTGATCATCTCCGACGGCTGGGACAACGCCCCGCCCGGGCTCGCCGCCGAGGTACTGCGGGTCTGGCGCACCCGGCTGGACCCGGAGCGGCGGACCAGCATCGTGCACCTCAACCCGGTCTACGACGCGGAGGGCTTCGACGTGCGCCGACTCGCCCCGACGGTGCCCACCGCCGGGCTGCGCGACGCCGAGGACCTGCCCGCGCTGGTGGAGTTCGCCCGGTTCGCGGAGGGCCGCACCGACCTCGCCGAGCTGACGGCGCACCTGGCCGCCCGCACGGAACGGTTCCTGGCGACCGCGGGCCCCGTACGGGAGGACCGAGGATGAGCGGCTTCGCCCCCGGGTTCCGGCTCGACCTGACCGGCCTGCGGACCCGGCCCGCCCAGGTGTGGGGCGGGGTCCGGCTGGTCCCGCTGGTCCGCGAGGAGCCGGTCGCCGACCTCCGCCTCCACCAGGAGCTGTACGAGGACGAGTACGCCGTCGTCCCCGTCGGACGGCACACCGGCTACCTCGCCTACCTCCCGCACGGCTTCGTCGCCGACTGGACCCGGGACGGCACCCCGGCCGCCGCGTACGGCACCCGGCTCGACCCGTCCGACGCCCGGGAGGCGCCCGAGCGCGTCCGGGTGCAGGTGCCGCGCCGGCTCGCCAAGCGCGCCGGCCGCACCCGCCTGCGCTTCCTCCCCCTGCACCTCGCCCTGGAGGGCTACCTCGCGCTGCACTTCGGCGGCCCGGCCGTCGCCTGGGAACAGTGGTCCGCGCGGGCCCTTCGCCACGGCCTGTCCCCGCGCGCCGAGGAGGCGTACGGCGGCGACCAGGTCCGCGGACTGGCCGACGCGCTGCGGGTGTTCGAGCTCCACCCCGGCCAGTGCGGCCTGCTGGTGTACGTCGCCGACGCCCTCGCCGGCGCGTTCGTCGTCCCGCACCCCGACGACTACCGGGCCCTGCACCGGACGCTGCTGCTCGACCTCTACGGCGAACTGATCCACCACTACGGCCTGCTGTCCGCCCCCGTCGCCGACTTCCGCGCCGACCTGCGCGCGGCCGGTCCGATCGACTCCCTCGCCGCCCTGCGCGCGGCCGTCGACCGGGAGGAGCACGCCTGGGCCGCCTTCCACGACGGCACGATGGCCGGCGGTCTGCTGGACGTCGAGTACCGGCGGAACGTGGTGCGGCGGCTCGACCGGTTCACCCTCGCCCGTTTCCTGCCGGAGTTCCGGCCCAAGCAGGAGAACCACATCGGGGAGGCGATCACCGACGAGGCCGGGCGGGTGGTGTACCTGAAGACCTTCCGCCTGTCGGAGAGCCAGGTCCGACGCGGCCACCTGCTGGACCGGCTCGCCGCCCACGACTGGCACCTGGGGGCGGCGGCCGGGTCGCTCGGCATCACGGAGGCCCAGCTCGGCCTGCGCCTGGAGGGCGCCGGCTTCGGCGCCCTGCTGCGCCAGGACGTCCTCGACCACTACCGGCGCCAGGGGCGGAACGGCGGGCGGTGAGGATCCCCGCGGGTGAGCGGGGCCGATGACACCGAGATGGGTGCGGATGCCATGTCGGAGCCGGGCCCGGTCACCGCCGCCGGGGCGGGAGCGGGAAGAACGGGCTGGTGCGGGCGGTGTACTCGGCCCAGCCGGGCCGCTGCTGGGCGGCCATCTGCCGCTCCAGCAGGGGCTTCCCGCTGCCGAACGCCAGCAGCCAGGTCATCAGCAGCGGACAGGGCAGGAGCAGCAGGGCCGCCGGCCGGTGGGCGGCGAGCAGGTACAGGCCCCACCAGACGCAGGCGTCGCCGAAGTAGTTGGGGTGCCGGGTCCAGCGCCACAGGCCCCGGTCCATCACTTTGCCGCGGTTGGCCGGGTCGGCCTTGAAGCGGCCGAGCTGCCAGTCGCCGACGCCCTCGAAGAAGAGCCCGACGCACCACACGGCGGTGCCCACCAGGTCCAGCGGTCCGAGCCGGTCCGGCAGGTACTGGGTGAACTGGACGGGCAGCGAGACGAACCAGACCAGGCCGGCCTGCAGCAGGTAGACCTTCCGCAGTGCGTACCGGGTCCGGGCCGGGCCCGGCGGGACCCGGGAGAGCATCCGGGCGTACCGGGGGTCCTCGTCGGCGCCCCGGGAGCGCCACCGGATGTGCGCGGCGAGCCGCAGCCCCCAGACGGTCACCAGGACGGTGGCCAGCAGTCGGCGGGCCGGATCGCCGTGGCCGGCGGACAGGCCGTAGCCGGTCAGCGCGACGGCCGCGAAGGCCTGCCCCCAGGCGATGTCCACGACGCGGTGGCGCCCGGCGCGGACGCCCACCGCGAACGCCGCCAGCAGCACGGCGAGCGCCACGGCGGCGGTGGCGGCCAGGTTGAGCAGGAAGGCGGCCGTGTTCACGCGCCCTCCGGGTGGCGGCCGGCGGCGGTCACCGGCCCGCCCGCCTCCCCGCGGACCAGCAGGAGCTGCCGGACGTCGAGGTAGCCGGTGCGGAAGCCCGCCTCGGAGTAGGCGAGGTACAGCTCCCACGTCCGCCGGAAGACCTCGTCGAAGCCGAGCGCCGCCACCTCCTCCGCCCGCTCGGTGAAGCGTTCTCGCCACAGCCGCAGCGTCTCGGCGTAGTGCGCGCCGTACGCCCGGGTGTCCGCCACGCGCAGGCCGCCGTGCCGCTCGGCACTCTCCCGCACGGCCCGCAGCGAGGGGATCCGGCCGCCGGGGAAGATGTACTCGAGGATCCAGGTCTGCGTGCCGGTGCTGGCGAGCATCCGTTCGTGCGGCATGGTGATGGCCTGGAGCGCGACCCGTCCACCGGGGGCGAGCACCCGGTCCAGGGTCGCGAAGTAGGCGGGCCAGAACGGACGGCCCACCGCCTCGATCATCTCCACGCTGACCACGGCGTCGTACCGCCCCTCCGCGGCGCGGTAGTCGCACAGCCGGACGTCGACCCGGTCGGCGAACCCCGCGTCGGCGATCCGGCGGCGGGCGAGGGCCAGTTGCTCGGCGGAGAGGGTGAGGGTGACGACCTGCGCGCCGCGGGCGGCGGCGCGCAGCGCCAGCTCGCCCCAGCCGGTGCCGATCTCCAGCACCCGGGTGCCGGGTCCGACCCCGGCGAGATCGAGCAGCCGGTCGATCTTGCGGTGCTGCGCCGCGACGAGGCCGTCCCGGGTCGCCGCCGGCGAGCCGTCGGCACGGACGGGGAAGACGGCCGAGGAGTAGGACAGGGTCGGGTCGAGGAAGAGGGCGAAGAGTTCGTTCGACAGGTCGTAGTGCCGGTGGATGTTGCGCCGGGCGTTCTCGGCGGTGGGCAGTTCGCCACGCGGTGTCCGGCGGGCGGCGAAGCGGCGCAGCCACGCCGTGCCGGCCGGGACCAGTCGCTCCGGAGCGGCGGCCAGCGCGGTGAGCAGCGCGACCAGGTCGGGGCTGTCCCAGTCGCCCGCCTGGTAGGCCTCGCCGAAGCCGATCAGGCCGCCCGCCCCGACCCGCCGGAAGAAGTCCGCGGGCCGGTTCAGGGTCAGCACCGGGACGGCCGCCGGGCCGGGCGGCCGCGCCGGGCGGTCCGGGCGCTCGACCAGGACGCCGAACCGTGCGGCCGCCCGGTACAGCAGCCGCTCCGCGACGGCGGCCCGGAGCCGGCCCTCCGGCACACGGGCGACGCCCGGCCAGCGGGTCGGGTCGACGGCGGGCGTCGGCGGAGCGGTGAGGTCGAGCCGGACGGTCATGCGGCGGACTCCTCGTGCGGGGTGTCGGACGGGAACGGGCAGCCGCACGGGCGGCGCGGCCCGGCGTACGTGCCGGCTCGCGGGTGGACGGGCAGGCGGCGCAGCCACAGCCCGATGCCCCGGTAGCGGATGTGGGCGCTGACCGCGAGCGTGGCCAGCGGGTGGCCGAGCGCGGTGCGCAGCAGTGCGGCGGGGCCGGCGGGGCGGGCCCGGCCCCGGACGGTGGCGGTGAACGGCGGGGCGCCGTCGAGTTCCAGGCGGACCGTCAGGTCGAGCCGATCGCCCGGCTCCGGCAGCCGCATCCGGTAGCGTCCCGCCACCGGGAGGAACGGGGACACGTAGAACTCCTTGCGGGCCTCGGCGGTGCCCGCCCGGTCGGGCCGCAGCAGGTAGCGGTGGCGGCCGCCGTAGGTGTTGTGCACCTCCGCGACGGTGCACAGCGGGCGCCCGGCGGCGTCCCGGCACCAGTACACGGTCAACGGGTTGAAGACGTGCCCGAGCACCCGGGCCTGGGTGAGCATCAACACCGAGGCGCCGGTCAGGTCGACGCCGTGCCCGGCGAGGTGGCGATGGAGCTCCTGGCGGATCGTCTCCCCCGTCTCCCGGACGTCGGGGCCGTGGTCCCGGGCGCGGAAGCCGGCGAGCGGCCGCAGCCAGCGGGGCACCGGGGGCATCCGGTCGAGGTCGACCAGCCACAGGTAGCCCCGGTGCCGGAAGGCGTTCCGGAACGGCGCGGTGCGCACGTGGGTGGTCGTGTACGGGTAGAGCACGGCACCCCAGGGGCCGGGCAGGGTGCGCACGGTGCGCGCCGGGGCCTGCGGGGCGGTCACGGCGCACCGACCCGGAGCAGGGCGTGGGCGGCCCGCACGCCCGAGCGGCAGCCGTCCTCGTGGAAGCCCCAGCCGTGGTAGGCGCCGGCGAACGCGGTTCGTCCGGTGGTCAGTTCGGGCAGCCGCCGCTGCGCCGCGACCGTCGCCGCGGTGTAGACGGGATGCTCGTAGACGGTGCGCGAGACCACCGCCTCGGACGGGATCGGGGTGTCGCGGTCCTCGTTCAACGTGACCAGGTACTCCTCCGGGGTGTCCAGGCGCAGCAGCCGGTTGAGGTGGTAGGTGACCCGGACCCGGTCGGCCGGGCCGTGGCAGGTCGGCATCCGGTAGTTCCAGGAGCCGCGGGCCCGCGCCGCGCGCGGCAGCAGCGAGGCGTCGCGGTGCAGGACCGTGGGGTTGCGGGAGTACCGGAAGGCCCCGAGGACCTCGCGCTCGGCCGTGCTCGGATCGGCCAACAGGGCGAGCGCCTGGTCGGCGTGGGTGGCGACGACCACCGCATCGACCTCGGTGGGCCGGTGGTCCGCGGTCTCCACCGTCACCCCGTCCGGGTGGCGCCGGACCGCGCGGACCGGTGCGCCGCGGCGCACCTCGGGCAGCCGCTCGGCGATCCGGTCCACATAGGTGCGCGATCCGCCGACCACGGTCTTCCAGGTCGGCGAGCCGGTGACCGAGAGCATGCCGTGGTTGGCCAGGAAGGCGAACAGGTACCGGGCCGGGTAGTCGCCCGCCAGGTCCGGCGCGCAGGACCAGACCGCAGCAACCACCGGCGTCATGTAGTGGCCCACGAAGTAGCGGCCGAACCCCTCCCGGGCGAGGAACTCCCGCAGGCCGGGATCGCCCGCGCCGGGGTCCGCGAGCAGCGCCCGGGCCCGCCGGTGGAACCGGGGCACCTCCGCCAGCATCGCCAGGTAGCGGCCGCGCAGGAGGGCGGACGGCTGCGCCAGCAGCCCCGCCGGGCCGCGCGCTCCCGCGTACTCCAGCCCGCAGCCGTCGCAGTGCACGGACATGCTCATCTCGCTGTCCCGGGTGCGCACCCCCAGCTCCCGGAACAGCCGGACGAGCTGGGGGTAGGTCCGCTCGTTGTGCACCAGGAAGCCGGTGTCCAGGGCGAGTTGGCGGCCGTCGGCGCCGGACACCGACCGGGTGTGCGCGTGGCCGCCCAGCCGGTCCTCCGCCTCGAACAGCACCACTCGGGCGTCGGCCCGGCTGAGCTCGTACGCGGCGGTCAGTCCGGCCACGCCGGCGCCGACCACCGCGACGGTGCGCCGGGGGCCGGTGCTGCCGCGCGGGGCGGGCATCCGCGGGTCGGAGCCGACCTGCTGGGGTCGGGGTATCGTCACGCCGGGCCTCTCTGACGGGGGCCGCTCGGCGGCCGCACGCGGGATTGCATCACCCATTCGGAGTCCCCGCCGCAGCGGATTGGCGGCCCGTCCGGGATCGGCCCGGCCCCCGCTCACCCCCCGCCTCCGGAGCCGAGCAGGCCGGCCACCGAGAGCAGGCCCCAGCCGGCCGACACGGTCAGGGCCATCGCCCGGTGGCGACGTCCCGGCAGGGTGCCGGTGAGCAGCGCGGCGTCGCCGAAGTCGGCGGCGATCCGCAGCAGGGTGGCGGTACGCAGGGCCCGGTCGTCGGGCGCGCACGCCATCGCCAGGCCGCAGGCGGCGTCCCGCAGGCCGAGCGGGCGCAGGCAGGCCGCCACGGACCGGGGCACGGTGCCGTCGGCGCCGGTCAACCCGGACGGCCGGGCCAGCAGGGCCGGGCGGACGACGACGGCCGCGCCGTACGCCGCCGTCGCGGCGCCCACGGCCCTGAGCAGGGTGCTGTTCATCCTCGGTTCCTCCGTCGGTCGGTGGGGACGCCGGCCGGGCAGCACGCTCGGTGGCCGGCGGCGAGGAGTCCGGGCGCCGGGCGGCCGCCGGTGTGGCCGGTGGCGCCGGTGGCCGGATTGGTGGGTGGTGCGGGCATGGCGGCCTCCCGGTCAGGCGAGGGCTCGGGCGGTGCGGAGTCTGGCGGTGAGGTTCTCGGGTGCGACCAGTGGTGCCGGGTAGTCGGGGGCGAGCAGCCAGGGTCGGTGGACCAGCGTGCCGGGCAGGTGGGCGAGTTCGGGTACCCAGCGGCGGACGTAGGTGCCGTCGGGGTCGTAGCGGTCGGCCTGGCGGAGCGGGTTGAGCACCCGGTTGGGCCGGGTGTCGGTGCCGGTGCCGGCCACCCACTGCCAGTTCAGCTGGTTGTTGGCCAGGTCGCCGTCGACGAGCAGGCGCAGGAAGTGTGCGGCGCCTTCGCGCCAGTCGTGGTGCAGGGTCTTGGTGAGGAAGCTCGCGGTGATCAGCCGGGCCCGGTTGTGCATCCATCCCTCGTGTTGGAGCTGGCGCATGCCCGCGTCGACGATCGGGTAGCCGGTGCGGCCGTTGCGCCAGTCCTCGGCCTCGCGTTCGTCGCGGTGCCAGTGGCCGTCGCGGGAGCGGTGGTCCCGGTGGGCGGCCTGCGGGCGGGCGGCGAGCAGCTGGTGGTGGAAGTCCCGCCAGGCGAGTTGCCGGACGAAGGCCGCGGCGCCCTGGCCGCCGTGCTTGAGGGCCCGGGCGGTCAGTTCGCCGGCGGACAGGCAGCCGAAGTGGAGGTAGGGGGAGAGTCGGGAGGTGGCGTCTGCGGCGAGGTCGTTGTGCAGGTCGGCGTAGTCGTCGATGTCCCAGCGCCGCCACTGCTCGCGGGCTGCGCGCTCGCCGCCGGGTGGCAGGGCGGGTGAGTGCGGGCGGGCGGTGGGCGGCTGGGTGCCGGCGATGCCGTCGGGGGTCTGCAGGTGTTGGGGCGGCCCGTGGACGGTGCGGCGCGGGGCCTGTTCCCAGGCTCGGTGGTAGGGCGTGAAGACCGTGTAGTGGTCGCGTCCGACCGGGGTGATCTGGCCCGGTGGCAGGACGGTGAGCACCGCGTCGTGGACGTGCAGCCGTCCGCCCAGCAACCGGCGCAGCCGGGTCTCCCGGCGGCGGGCGAACGCGCTGACGCCGGCGGCCACGTGCACGGTGTCGGCGCCGGTCTCGGTGGCGACGCGGGCCGTATGTTCGGCCGGGTCGCCGTGGCGCAGGACCAGTCGTGATCCGATCCGGCGCAGCGAGCCGTCCAGGTCGGTGAGGCAGTCGGCGAGGAACGCCTGCCGGTTCGGGGCGGCGAAGCCCACCGCGGCCACGTCCGGGTCCAGTACGAACAGCGGCACGACCTGGTCGGCGGTCCGGGCGGCGGTGTGCAGCACCGGATTGTCGTGCAGTCTCAGGTCCTGGGTGAACAGGGCGACGGCGACGGTCATCGGTGCTCCTCCGGGTGGTGCGGCGCGGCCCGGCCTCGGGCTTCTGCCTCCCGTTCGGAGTCCGTCCGCGCACCGGATTGGCCCGGCTGCCGCCCTGTTCCCCCAACGGCTTCCGCACGGCTCCCGGTCCAGGCGGAAAACGACCCACAATTCGGCGACCGCGCACTCCACGTGGGCGCCGTCCGCCCCGCCCCGCTGCGCGGCGTCCCGCCCGTGCTGCTCGCCGAGCGGCGCGCCGCCGGGCGCGGACCGCTCGCCCCGGGTGCGGCCGGTCGGCGCCCGCAGACCGGCCCGCTCCAGCCGCCGGACCACGGCGACGGCCACCTCGGGCGGGATCTCCTGCGGCACCACCGCGGGCGCCCGGTCGATCGGCTGTCCGCTGTGCCACAGGCTGCGCCCGGTCACCGCCACCACTTCCGCGGACTGCTGCGCCAGGCTCGACCGCTACCGGCGCCGGGCCCGGAACGGCGGACGGTGAGGATCCCCGCGGGTGCGCGGGGCCGATGACTCCGAGATGGCTGCGGAGGCCATGAAGGAGGGGCCATCCCCACCGGGGTGGGGCTGAGGGCCAGCCGGCTCCGTACCGATGCATAGCGTAGGGGCCATCCCCGCGTCTTCGGGGCTGAGTGGGCGAGGGTGATCTGTTGGAACTCCACCCCGGGGCCATCCCCACCTGCGAGGCCGAGTCGGCGCCCGGCCGAATGACCCATCCCCGCGAGCGAGGCAAAGATAGCTGCCATCCGCCTGGCGGCGCCGTGGTCGGAGCCATCCCCGCCTGTGCTGCGGGGCCGGAGCCTGGACCTCACAGAGTCCCGGGCCATCTCCGCCCTCGGCACCGACGCGGCGGCGCCGAGGCGGTGCTACCGCCCGGCGTTCACGGACTGCGGACCAGGAGCAGGCCGCAGCTGTAGGCGCGGCCCGAGCCGAGGCCGTCGGCGAGGGTGGCGTGGAAGGCGTCCGGGTCGGTGACGGTCAGCTGCCCGCGGATCTCCGAGCGGGTGATCTTGAGCCCGGCGTGATGCCTGCTGGTCACGGCCGGCAGCATCCGGATGGCCAGCGACTCCGGGTCGAACGCCGCCCCGATCCGCCGCACGCCGTTCGGGGCGGCGGGCTCGTCACCGGTCGGCTGGGAGCGCTTCAGCAGCCAGTCGCGGACGTGTTCCGGCCGGGCCTGCGGGAGTTTGCGGGTGCCGCGTTCGGGGTTCTTGAGGTCGCGGCGGGCGGTGAGCGGGGCGAGGACCGCGCGGAACCCGAACCGGTCCCCCGTGCGGAGCGGCTGGTCGACGCCGAGGGTCTCCACCTTCGCGGTGAGCGCTTCCCCCGGCAGGTGGGACCAGTCGGGGCCGACCTTGGACTGCACGACGACCAGCAGCGTGTTGCCGCGGAGGTCGACGCTCCACGTCGACAGGACGCCCAGCTGCGCGCGGGCGTCGCGCTGCCCGTCCTCGACCCAGCCGCGGAAGCCGCTCATGACCAGGCGGTGCATGTCCTGCGCGTCGAGCAGGCAGCGGGCGGCGACGGGGTGCCGGGCGTCGAGCCGGAGGATGCTGTGGCAGGCGATCAGTCGGGCCGTCACGGGATCAGGTCCTCCCAGTGGATGGTGGGTTCCGGGTCGAGGGCGAGCCTCGTCCGGCTTTCCCAGCGGACGGCGTGGGTGCGCCGGTCCGGGTCGAAGGTGACCGGCTGGTCGGTGGTGCGGGTCGCGCCGCGCGTCCCGGGCGGGACCTCGATCCAGGCCCACGGACGGGATTCCGGCAGGTCGGCGGCGGGCCCGGGGAGCGGGGCGGTGGCGCGGAGGACGGTCTCCAGCGTGCCCTCGTGGACGCCGCCGGCGATCGTCCCGGACGGCGGGCAGGACTTCCGGCCGAGCCACAGCAGCCGGCGCGGGTGTTCGAGCGCGTGGGCGATCTCCTCCAGCAGCGCCCGGTCGGGGTGCTGAAGCGCCGCGACGAAGGCCGCGCCCGCGAGGTACCAGCGGTAGGTCTGCATGGGGTCGCGGCGCAGGTTCCCGGCGGTGAGGGTGCCGGTCCGCGGGTCCGGCGCGATCAGCTTCGGGGCCCCGTACCAGGAGTCCAGGGCCGTGCCGGCGGCCCGCCCGAAGGCGTGGGCCGTGCGCGGTGGACGGAGTGGCTGCGCGTCGAGGCGGGCGGCGGCGGCCTCGGCCCGGTCGGGGTCGGTGATCAGGTCGCGCGGGCGCAGCGGCATGGGCCCGCCGCCGACCACGTGGTAGTCGTGCACGGGCGTGCCGGGCCGGTCCGCCCGGACGCCGAAGCGCAGGGCGGCGAGGTCGCCGACGTCCTCGGCGCGGTCGCGGCCGAGGGCGGCGGCGGCCAGGCCGACGACCCCGGACTTGGTGGGGTGCGGCTGGGTGCCCCGGCGGTCGAAGCGGGAACCGGCGCCCCAGGCCTGGAGGGGCGCCGCCAGCCGCAGGAGCAGGACGGCGGGTTCGCCGGGTGCGGACGCGGTGGGCTGCGACCTCATGGGCGCGAACGCGGCGGGCGGGGACGTCACGGGCGGGGACGTCACGGGCGGGTCAGCTCCTCGACGGTGTCGACCTCGCTGCCGGGCAGCGTCCCGGCCGCGGCGGCCTCGGCGAGCAGGCGTTCGACGGCGAGGTCGTACGTGAGCAGCCGCGCCGGAGTGATGTCGTCGCGCTTGCGGGTGACCAGGGCGTGCTGGGCGAGCAGCCGGCGGGTGGCCTGGAGCGAGGCGGGCCCCTCGTCCTCCTCGAAGATCGCGGTCTCGAAGGCGAGGCCGTAGTTGAACGGGCGCTTGCCGTCGAAGGCCATGACCAGCTTGGGGAGCGAGCCGGCGGACGCGGTGGTGTTGGTCTTCGCCCGGGGCTGGGAGTTGACGAAGGCGTCGACGACCTCGCGCTCGGCGGCCACCGCCGCCGCCTCGACCTCCGCCGCGGCCATGCCGGAGGCGCGCAGGTTGGCGCGCAGCTTGTGGCGGTCCAGCACGGCGTGGCGGTAGAAGGTGCCGGAGACCAGCGACTGGTAGCCGGTCATCCCGGCGCCGGAGTCCTCGGCGGCGTCCAGGTGGTCGAGCGCGTTGGCGCGGGCGCGGTCCCGGCGGTCGAGCTTGGCGTCGTCGGCGGCGGAGTAGAAGTCGTCGATGTGCTCGGCGGGTTGGACGGTGAAGGCGTGCGCGGTCTGGACGGCGCCGTCGACGTTCGGGGAGTCGGCGATCTCGGCGAGGAACCGGCCGTAGAGGGCGATGTCGATGGCGTCGCGCGGGGCGAGGGCGCCGAGGACGGCTTCGCGGACCTCCCTGGGCAGGGTGGGGAGCTTCTCCTCCTCGGTGCCCTCCTCGTCGGCCGATGCGGCGAAGGGCTCCTCGATCGGCAGGGGCGTCCCCTCCTTGCGGGCCTTGGCCTGGGCCCGGCGCCTGGCGGTGGCGCGGGCCTTCCGCTCCGCGGCCGCCGACTGAACCGTCAGGTACTCGGCGGTCCAGTCGGCGATGGCCGGCCGGTTCCCGTGCAGGTAGTCCGCGAGCACCTGGCCGGCGTTCTCGGGCGCGAACAGCAGGACCTTGGTGAGGTCGGCGGTGTTGGGCTTGTCGCCGAACTTGAGGCCGACCCCGTTCAGTACGCCCTTCGCCGTGGCCAGGGCCTCCGTCCGCGGCCAGCCGTGCGCCTCCAGGGCGGTCGCGGTGATCTTCGCCCACTCGCGTGTGCGCAGGCCCATCGCGTAGCCGGCGAGCGGCCCGTCGCCGGCGTTGGCGCGGTTGCGGGAGTGGGTGCGTTCGGCGCGGCGGCGGGCCTGCGAGGTGATCATCGTGCGCACGTCGCCGCCGAGGCTGATCTCCTTCGGCATGCCGTTCTCGTCGCGGACCGGCAGGACGGCAACCAGGGTTTCGAGCAGGTGCAGGGAGAGGTACTGGTCGCCGGTGAACTCGGCGGGGTTGGTGGTCACTCGGCGGCTCCGATCGGGTTCCGGGGGGTGGGCTTGGTCCGGCCGTCCTGCCGGTTCTGGCCGTTCGGCCCGATTTGGCTGTAGAAGGAGCGGGCCCAGGCGTACTGCACCGGTCGGCGCCGTTCCGTCCACCCGGCCAGGTCCTCGGTGAGCCGGGCCCAGGACGGCGGGACGGTGTCGCAGGACCGCGCCCGTTCGACGGCGTGCTGGAGGTGGCGCCACGGGATCCGCCGCGCCGCGACCAACCGGTCGAACAGCCGTACCGCGCCCGGGTTGTACTGCCCGCGGGCGGCCGAGGTGCCGATCCGGCGGAGCGCCGCGCCGACGTTCCCGGAGCCGGGGGACGGGTCGAGGCGCCCGGCGTGGTAGCGGGCGAAGAGGAAGGCGACGTGCCGGAAGACCTCGCGGGTCTCCTCGGCCGGCGCGAACTCCTCGGCGTCCAACCGGGCCCGGCTCAGGGCGGCCGGGCGGCGGAGGTCGGCGAGCTGCCCGTACTGGCGGGCGCGGACCAGGCCGCAGAGCCAGGAGGTCAGCAGGTCACCCGGCGCGGGCGGCCCGGCCGGGGCTGCCGGGGCGGGCGTCGCGGGCACGGCCGGGGCGGGTACGGCCGGGGTCACCGGCGCCAGGGCCGGCGGCAGAATCAAGGGCAGGGTCAGCGCCACCGGGGCGGGGTCGTTCACGGGATGGCCTCCCTCAACGGAACAGGGGCGGTGCGGTGGTTCAGTTCGGCCGTCAGCCTCTCCTCCGCACGGATCCGGGCGTGCAGGCTCGGCCCGCTGCGCCGGGAGTGCAGCCGGGCGCCGAGCGCGGCCGTGGCCAGGCCGCGGATCGCCCGGCCGTAGGCGGCGAGCAGCGTGTGCACCGCCTCGCCGTCCGCGACGCCCCCCAGCAGGTCGTGGAACTCCGTCCCGGCACCGGCCCACAGTTCCGGTTCGCCGTTGAACCGGGCGAGTTGGGCCGCCTGGTCGGCGGGCTTGGGGTTCGGGTACTCGACCGCGCACGCGGCGGCGGCGGCCTTCTGCAGCGCCGTCGCCGCGTACTCGGCGATCACCGAGCCCTGCTCGCTCGCGTGCCGCAGGTCGGCCTCCCGCCCGGGGACGTACGGGAAGTGGTCGCTCACCCAGGCGATCGGGGTGCCCTTCTCCGCGAGCAGGCCGACGGCCCACAGTTCGGGGCGCAGCCCGCGCAGGCTCGCGAGCCGCCCGTACAGGTCCTGCCCCTTGGTGCGCTCAGTCGGCGCGGCCGCGTACAACGCGTGCGCCTCGCACCAGAGTTCGCGCGAGCGCCGGGGCCGGAAGACCTCCGCCTTCTTCCCCCGCATGGTGAGCACCTCGTCGTCGCGGTAGGCGGCCGGCAGCACGCCGAGTGTCTCGCCGGGGCCGACCAGCACGCGGTCCACGCCGAGCGTGCCGCCCGGCAGCCGGACCGGGCGCAGCACGATCGAGCGGCCGAGGACGGTGTGGTAGTCGGCGGGCCCGTCGGGCAGCCGGGTCTCGTGGCCCCCGGTCCTGGCAAAGGGGCGGCGGTCCGCGCGGTCGCCCCAGCTGAGGTTGAGGGTGCCGGACCGGCGGTGCGGCTCGACGTCCGGGTCCGGCTCCCAGGGCACCAGGTTGAGCCGGAGCGTCTCGCCGAGGGTCCGGCCGAGCGCGAACACCCTTACGCGCGAGCCGAGTCGGCAGCTGGAGAGGTTGGTGAACGGCGCCGGGAGCCCCATCTCCTTGGCGGGGATGCGGGCCCGGCGGCCCTGGCCGAAGGTGTGCTGGGCGAGCATCGCCCGCCAGGCCCGGTCGGCGGGCAGCGGGGCGGGATGGTGCAGGTGGCGGTGGTCGAAGTGCTGGTTGTAGTCGCCGGCGTGTTCGATCACCAGCTGTGCCGGTCCGGTGCCGAAGGCGGCGAGGTGCGGCCGCAGGGCGGCGTTCTGGCCGAGCGGCCGGACGGGGTCGAAGAGGTCCCAGACGCCCTCGTGCCGGGCCAGCCAGTCGGCGGCCGGGGCGAGCGGCTCCGGCGTCAGCACCCAGTCCCGCCACTCGTCCTCGTCGGTCGGGTGGTGCCCGGCGGCGTAGAGCAGGCCGAGCAGCCATTCGAGCAGCGCGGCGGTCTCGCCGGGCGTGTCACCGTAGACGGCGGCGAGTTCGTCCGCGTGGCGCAGCGCATCGACGGCGGTGACCGTCACCGTCCGGGGACCGTCCGCCCGGAGGCCGGTTGTCAGTGCCGGGATGCATGGTTGCTCACGAGGGTCCCATCGCATGGGCGCGTTCCTCCGCCCCGCGCCGGGCAGCCTGGACGGCCCTGGCGGGGGCAGGTCGGATTGGCAGGAGGAAATCGAATCACAGAGTCCATTCCTGGGCTGTGCTGTGGTTCGTGGGACGACAGTAGCAGGCTCCGGAGATGCTTTTGACTGTTCATCAGTTCGCCAATATTCCTTCTCACCATGCGATTTGGGCGAAGACGGACCAGCGTTCGAAGTCCCGTAGCGCAGGCGGTCCGGCCTGGAACCCGCTCACCGCACACGCGCTCGACACCGCCGCCTGCGTCGGGCAGTTGTGGGACCGCTACCTCACGCCGGGGATCCGTTCGCGACTCGCCCAGGCGTTCGGCGCGGACGACGACGCGGCGGCCCGGCTGGTGGTGATGCTGCTGGCCGCGCTACACGACCTGGGGAAGGGATCCGGCTGCTTCCTGCGACAGTTCGGCACGGGCCGGCACGACCGCGCCAACCTGCTTCGGGGCCAGGCGCTGAGCGACTGGCTGCGGCTCGCCGCGGACGTCGGCCTCCCCCGGGACCCGGACCCCAACGCGCAGGTGACCGCCCGCCACGAGCACGTGACCGCCGCCCACCTCCCCCGGCTGCTGGGCTGCACGGGGGCCGACTGTGCCGGCTCCGGCCCCTGCCACCCCGGCCTGCACACCGTCGCCCTGCTCCTCGGCGGCCACCACGGCCACATCCCCGGCACCGAGACCGTCGAACGCGCCTTCGGGGCAGCACCGTTCGAGCGCTGGAAGCGGCCCTACCGGGCACTGGTGACGGAGGTCGCCGAGCTGATCGGCGCACCGCCACTCGGCGAGCTGCCCCGGCTCATCCGGCCGGAACGCCCCAGCGTGCTACCGCTGTTCGCCGGGCTGGTGGTCCTCGCCGACTGGCTCGCCTCCAGCGAGGACCACTTCACCTTCCGCCGCCTGGAGGAGCCGCCCGCCGCATGGTGGGCGGCCTCGCGGCGTCAGGCCGAACGGGCGGTCGACGCCCTGCTGCTCGACAAGTGGAATGCCGATCCGGTTGGCTGGCCCAACCTCTTCCCCGGCACCGAGCCGCGTCCACTCCAAGCGGCCGCCCTGGCCGCACTCCCCCGCAGCGGTCCGGCACTGGTGATCGTCGAGTCCGACACCGGTTCCGGCAAGACCCGGCTCGCCCTGGCCGTCGCCCACGCGCTCGCGCTCGGCTGCGGCCACCAGGGCGTCTACTTCGCCCTGCCGACGCGCGCCGCCGCCAACCAGATCGGCGCCGAGCTAAGGGAGTTCGTCGCACGCGCGTCCGGCGGCGCGGGTATCGCGAACCTGGCCGTGGTCCACGCCGACGCCGAGGGCACCGACCTCGTCCACCGGCTCCTCGCCGGGACCCGGACCGCGCAGCAGAGCGTGCTCGACGCCCTCCACGACTCCATCGACGCGGCCACCTGCGCCGACACCACCCCCGAACGGCCGAACGATCACGGTTTCACCCAGGTCGTCCTCCACCCCTGGTACCTGCGGCGCTGCCTCGGCCTGGTCTCCACCTTCGCCATCGGCACCGTCGACCAGGTGGTGCTCGCCCCGCAGCCGTCCCGGCACTGGATGCTCCGGATGCTCGGGCTGGCCGGGAAGGTCGTCGTCATCGACGAGGCGCATGCCTACCAGCTGTTCCAGCAGAGCATGCTGCGCGCGGCGGTCGAGTGGCTCGCCGACGCGGGCGCGTCCGTGGTGGTCCTCTCGGCCACCCTGCCGGCCTCCGTCCACCGCCTGCTCACACAGGCGTGGTGCACCGGCCGGCAACGGACCCTCTCCGACGGCGAGCAGCACGGGCACGGGCACAGGCACGGACCGATCACCGTGGTCGACCGGCACGGCGTGCTCACCCGCTCCGGCGCCTCCGCCCTCGGCGCCCCGCGTCGCGCCGAGGTGCGCCTCGCCAGCGACCCCGGCCCCGAACGGCTCGCCCGGCACCTCCTCGCCGAGGCGACGAACGGCGGCATCACCGCCGTCGTCCGCAACCGGGTCGACGCCGCCATCGAACTGCACACGGCCGTCCGGGGGTTCGCGGGCGAGTACGGCTGGGCCGAGGACGAGATCGTCCTCCTGCACGGCCGCCTGATGGGCCGCGACCGGCTCCCGATCGAGGACCGCCTGGTCCGCCTGCTCGGTCCGGGCCCGCGACGTGACCGGCCCAACCCGCAGCGGCCCGGACGGCTCCTCGTCATCGCCACCCAGATCGTCGAACAGTCCCTCGACATCGACTTCGACCGCCTGTACACCGACCTCGCCCCCGTCGACCTCCTCCTCCAACGGCGGGGACGACTGTGGCGGCACCCCCTCAACCGGCCACCCGGGGGATGCCCCCTGCTGACCGTGCTCTGGCGGCCGGACGGGACCGGCCTACCGCTCGTCGAGCCACCCGGCAACCCCGACGGCCACGTCTACGCCCCGTACACCCTCGCCGCCACCTGGCACGCCCTCCACCGGCGCGCGGACCCGGACGGCGTCTTCCGGCTGGTCACCCCCGAACACAGCCGCGCGCTGATCGAGGAGGTGTACGGCCCCGACCGCGCGCCCGCCCCCGGCCCGCTCACCACCCTCCTTGCCCGCACCCACGCCGCCTGGCAGTCCGACCTCGCCCGTGAGTACGCACACGCCTCCGTCACCCCGTTCCGCCCCTACGGCCCGAGCCGCGCCAAACCCGTCAAGGCCACCGGCCTCACCTCGGGCGGCGCCCACAGCGACGGAGACGGCGGCACCCACACCGGCGCCACCGGCATCGCCGCACTCTCCCGCCTCGGCGAGCCGACCGTCGAATTCCTCGCCCTCTACCGCCAACCCGACCACGCCCTCACCCTCACCTACGACCGCGCCGGCCACCTCCCGGTGACCACCCCCGACCGCCTCCACCGCGACCGGAACCTCAACCTCAACACCCTCGCCATCCCCGCCCACTGGACCACCACCGGTCCCCACCCCCTCCCCCCACCCGAAACCTGGCCCACCCTCCACCACCACCCCGTCGCCACCTTCGAAGCCTCCACCGGCGAGTGCCTGAGCGGCCCCCTCGGCCTCACCTACGACCCCGTCCACGGCTTCAGCCGCCGGCCGCCCTCCTGACCACCCGACTGCCCCGCGTTGTATGACCATCACAGGCCAACCGGCGCCGTCGGCCCTGCCGTTCGCGTCGGGGCGCCGGAGCCGAGATCGCGATGCCCGCCCCCACTCCCATCCCCTCGTACACCGGTCGACCTTGTGGCGCTGCACGGCGGCGTTTCGCGGGCGGGTGGGCGATCCGGTGGTGCGCTGCCGGGTGGGCGGGGCCCTTGAGCAGGTGGAGCCATTGAAGGCGAGGACAAGCCTGGTAACGTGGCCCCCACCATATTTGAACGCGTTCAATAGTGGGGGGACATGGACACCTCGGACGTGCACCAGCCGATACCCCGAGCGGGGCGGATCCTTGTGGTGGCGGCGGTGCTGTGTATTGCGCCGGGCGCTGGCTGGGTGGCCCTCAGCGGCGGGTCGCCCATCGACGGTCCGCTGGTCATCGGTTCACTGGTCACCACCGCACCACTCTTCTACCGGGAAGCCGCCGCCTTCACGACAGCCTGTCTGGCGACCGGCTGGGGGCTCCTCACGGTCTCGCTCCTGGGCGCCCTCGGCGGCCTGTTCGTGCTGGCACCGGCCGGCATCGTCCTTCTCTCCGCAGCAAGCCGCTCACGCCCACGCCCCCACCTCCTCCCGCTCCTGCTCGGAATCCTGGTGGCGGCTTCGACAATCGGCCTCATCGGCTGGGTGGTGGCAGAGCCCTGGATCGCTCCCTTCTTTCAGTAACTTGACGCATTCACCGCCACGGTTCAGGAGGGCAGCCCCCACCTGAAGAGCGGCCATCATCCGGAGCTGTCCAGACGCGGGAAGTGCCGACCGGGTGGCCCAACAGCCGCTCTGCCATCGCGCACCGCTGACATGCTGACGTCCTCGAACCACGCGAACCAACGTAGTCCGCGCCCGCCCCGCGCTAACATCGCACGTCAGCAAGCCTCGGCCCCGCGCGCGGGGATGGCTCCTCACATGGTGACGCCCCCGCCGCCCTTCGCCCCTCGGCCCCGCGCGCGCGGGGATGGCTCCGCCATCAGTTCGCACCCACGTGGCATCGCCGGCTCCTGCCGTCGTACGGCCGGGCCTCGTTCCGACTGCGGACCCGTGTCCTCACCCCACCGTGAAGCCGTCCCGGCAGATCGCATGATCAGTCATCAGCTGCGACAAGGAGAGTCAGGACCTGCCGCTCGTCGTCGATGGCGATGAATTCATGGAAGTCGCCGTGAACCCCACCCCAGTCATGGAAGGCGTCATTGCCCAGGTCCGGGAGGCAGTAGAGACGGCCGGCCGATTCCACTGCCGCAAAGAGCGTCTCCTTGAGCGCAGCCCCCAGCAAGTCCGGAAGGCCGCCGTACTGATGCGCCCAGGCCTCCAACACCGAGGTGGCTTCGGCACGACTGACCGGCTGATACTTGTCAGAGCTGACAGCGCTGAGCCGGTAGGGGCCGTGGCGGGATCCGTCGGGATCGACGCCACCCCCCCCCCCCGCGTAGTCGTCGCGAAACTGCTCGTGCGCGACGACAGCGGTGAGCAGATCCGGGGTCTGGCCTTCCTGCGGGAATCGGAAGGACTTCAGGTCGACCCAGCGGTAGCCGTGACTCGTGCCATCGGGGAACGGGTGGTTCCGGAAGTTCACGAAGGTTCGGTCGATGAAGTCGATCCCTGTCACTCACCCACGCTACCCCGTTCGCCTCGGATCTCGGATGGCCCTGCGGCCGTGGTCAGAGGCCCGTGGGACGATCGCCCACATGACGTCCGACTCCCAGCCGCCGACTGGTACCCACATACGCCTTCTGGCCGGCCACGCCCCATCCGGGCACCCAGTGTTCGAGGTGCTGCCGGCTCGCCTGGTGCAATCGGACCTGTTCGAATTGGCTGGAAGTCCGGGCATGGTGCTCGGGTGCGCGGCCGGCGACCTGCTGCGAGTCGCCGATGACGGCCGGTTCGAGGTTGTGGAGCAGGGCGGGAACTGGTGCATCCAGGCAGCTGGACTCGGGCATGTGAGCGCCGAGTCGTTCGCGGCGCTCAGAGTGGCAGTGGCTGATCTCCCCGGCCTGGCCGAGGCGCCGCCGGACCTTCGCTTCATCGTCGTGACGGTCGGCCGCGCGGTCGGCCTGCCCGTGATCGAGCAGGTCATGGACTCCTGGGCCGCCGGCATCGACGGGGTTGAGTGGTGGATCGGCAACGGAGATCACGCGACCTCCTCCGCCTGAGTGGGTCCAGCCGGATCCCGGAGGTTCGCTGGACGACGCCGCCGACCGCCCGAACCCATCTCGCGGCCCCTCCCGGTGAAAAGGGGTGGCCGATCCTGATGGGGTGTCGGTAGGGTCGGGGGTGATGATTACTCCTTCTCTTCATGAAGTGGGGGTCCCGGCCGTTCGAAGTGAGTGCTGATGCACACTTCGAGCGTCCACGGGGATTCCCGTCTTTCCTTTTGGCTGCGCGTGCGCGAGTTCGCCGTGTCGGCCTCGGTTGTCGAGAGTGCGACTGCCCGGCGGTTGGCCGGGGACTGGGCTGGGGCGTGTGCCGCGGCCGGGGTTGAGGTCGATCTCGATCTGCGGTTCGCCGCGCGTCGGTACGGGGACGAGCTGGCCGGGCGGGTCAGGGATGATCTGCGGCACCTCGCGCCGGATCTGCTGCGGTGGCATCTGCCGCGTTCGGCTCCGGACGGGTTGTTGCGGCCCGGGTTGACCGTCGGGTTGGCCCGGTACGGGGCTGTGCAGCTCGTCGTGCGGACGCCGCCGGCCTGGGCGGGGCGTGGGCAGCGGGTGAGCCTGGCGTTGTGGGGTGGGCCCGGTGATCCGCGGTATCCGCATCCTCGGCCCAGTCGGCGCTTCCGGTTCGACCTGCACCGGCATCTCTGGGACGCCCGCCGCAGCGGCGAGTTGCGGGCGCGCGGCGGCGGTCCCGAACGGTGGGCGGACGAGGCGCGGATCCTGCTCCGCGCCGAGGGGTTCCCGGACGGTGCCGGCGCCGTGGCCGTGCGGCTCGGGGCCCGGCGTCGGGTGGTCGTGGACGTCGGGGAGGTCGGAAAGGTCGGGGCCGGTGGGCAGGAGGCGAAGGAACTGCCGGTGCTGCCCGACGCCGCGACCTGGACGCCACCCGACGTCCAGTTGCTCCGAGCCGGGTTGATCACGCCGGATCGCCTGCATCCGCTGGTCGCGGAGTCCCTGGTGCCCGGTCAGGCGGCGAGAGCCGCACCGGAACGTACAGGTCCGGCCGATCGGCCGCGGCTCGTGGACTGCCGGGGCGACCGGCACCGGATCGGGCTGGTCGACGGCGTACTGACCGCGCTGGACCACGACCCCGACCAACTCCGCCGCGAGGAACTGCTCTTCGCCCTGACCGGCACGCCGATCCCCTGCCTCCAGGTGATCGACCAGGCGCACCGCCGTCCGGAGAACCTCGCCGACGTCCGCGCGCGCCTCGATCACGGCGATGCCGCCGGAGCGCTGGCCGTCGTCGAGGAACTGCTGGGCTCCGACGCCCTGTTGCGCGCCGGCGCGCTCCACGACGAGCTCGCGGCGGCCGCCCGGCGGCAGGTCGCCTACGGGCTGTTCCGGGCCGGGCTCACGGACCCGGGGCCGGGTCACGTCTATTCCATGTGGATGCTCCTGCAGGCCCGCCGCGTGGGGCGCACCTCCCGCCGACGTCACGCGTACTCGTACTCGCAGTCACGCTGAACCCATCCATTTTCCCGAAAGGTGATGACGCATGCCCGAAAGCACCCTTGAAGCCTCCCGACTCGACGTCGCCGAAGCCCTCTTGGCCCTCCTGAACGACACCGCCACCGAACCGCGCCCCGACGTTCAGTTGGAGGCCCTGACGCTCGCCGTGTCGGCCGACCTGCCGGTGCTCCTCTGGGGCGAGCCGGGGATCGGCAAGACCGCCGGCCTCACCCAGCTCGCCGAGACGCTGGACCTCCCCCTCACCACCGTCATCGCCAGCGTCCACGAGCCCTCCGACTTCTCGGGCCTGCCCGTCCTCGGCGCCGATCCGGCCGTGCAGGGCGTGCCGATGGCGCCGCCGGACTGGGCGGTGCGGCTGGTACGGGCCGGGCGGGGGCTGCTGTTCCTGGACGAGCTGTCCACCGCGCCGCCCGCCGTGCAGGCGGCGCTGCTGCGGGTGGTCCTGGAACGGCGGATCGGAGCGCTGCAACTCCCGCCCGGGGTACGGATCGTGGCGGCCGCCAACCCCCGGTCCTCGGCGGCGGACGGCTGGGAGCTGAGCCCGCCGCTGGCCAACCGGTTCGTGCATCTCCAGTGGGTGCACGACCCCGACGTGGTGATCCGCGGCCTGGGCGGTACCTGGCCGCGGGCGACGCTGCCCCGGCTGGACGGGCGGCGGCTGCCCGAGGCGGTGGCGTACGCCCGTCGCGCGGTGTGCGAGCTGCTCGCCGTCCGCCCGACCCTGGTGCACCGGCTGCCGAGCGGCGAGGCGAACCGGGGCGGCGCCTGGCCGTCGCCGCGCAGCTGGGACATGGCGCTGCGGCTGATCTCCTTCGCCACCGCCGCCGGTTCCTCCCGCGAGGTGCTGGCCCTGCTGGTCCGGGGCACCGTGGGGGACGGTCCGGGGCTGGAACTGCTCGCCGCGATGGACCGGATGGACCTGCCCGACCCGGAGGCGCTGCTGGCGGATCCCGCGAACGCGGTGCTGCCACAGCGCGGGGACCTCCGGCAGGCCACGCTGGAGGGGGTGGTGGACGCCGTCCGCCGCCGGCCGGAGCGGGAGCGGTGGGACGCGGCCTGGGCGCTGCTGGCCCGGGCGGTGGAGGAAGGGGCGCCGGATCTGGTGGTCGTCCCGGCGACCGCGCTCGCCGCCCTGCGGCGCGAGGACTGGGACGTGCCCGCGACGATCGATCGGCTCGCGGGGGCGGTGGCGCTGTCGCGGCGGGCGGACCGTTCGGTGGCCGGGGCCGCGACCGTCGGCACGGTCGGCGCGGACGGCGGCCGCCGGTGAGCGCGCCCCACCGGGACGGCGGCGCACCCCAACGGACCGGCGGCGCCCTCGACCTGGACAAGCTGTACGCCGCCCGCCTGCACGCCGTCCGGGTCCGGCCGTACCTGGCGACCGCGCTGTTCGCCCTGCACGTCGTCGAGTCGCGGCTGACGCCGACGATGGCCGTCGACCGGCACTGGCGCTGCTACGCCTCCCCCGCCTTCGTCGCGCGCACGCCGGTGGCGGAGCTGGCCGGCGTCTGGGTGCACGAGGTCTCGCACCTGCTGCGCGACCACCACGGGCGCGGCGACCGGGTCGTCCGGGAGCGCGGTCTGACCGGCCCGGCGGAGCGGCTGCGGATCAACATCGCGGCGGACTGCGAGATCAACGACGACGTGTTCGGCGACGGGCTGGTCCGGCCCGAGGGCGTGGTCCTGCCCGGGCTGCTGGACCTGCCCGACGGCGAGCTCATGGAGGACTACCTGTGGCAGTTCCGGCTCGGGCCGCGCACCCAGGACTTCGCCTGGCTGGACTGCGGCAGCGGCGCCGACGGGCTGGACCGGGAGTGGGACCTCGGGGCCGACGGCGCGCACGGCCTGAGCGAGCAGGAGCGGGACGCGGTGCGGTTCCGGGTGGCGCAGGCCATCGTCGGGCGGCCCGGCGACGCACCGGCGGGGTGGCGGCGGTGGGCGCAGGAGGCGTTCCAACCGCCGCAGCCGTGGCGGCAGTTGCTGGGGTCGGCGATCCGTTCGGCGGTGTCCGGGGCGGGCGCGGGCGAGGACTACTCGTACGGCCGGCCGGCCCGGCGGTCGGTCTCGGTGCCCGGGGCGGTGCTGCCCGCGCTGCGGCGCCGGCCGCCCCGGGTGTCGGTGGTGGTCGACACCTCCGGGTCGGTCAGCGACGCCGAGTTGGGCAGCGCGCTGCGCGAAGTGGCGGCGATCGCCCGGGCCGTGGGCGGCCGGCGGGACCTGGTCTCGGTGGTGTCCTGCGACGCGACGGCGCACGGCGTGCACACGCTCTGCCGGGCGGAGGGGATCCCGCTGGTGGGCGGCGGCGGGACGGACCTGCGGGCGGGCTTCGCCACGGCGCTGCGGAGCCGGCCGCGGCCGGACGTCGTCGTGGTGCTGACCGACGGCCAGACACCGTGGCCGACGGCCCGGCCGGCCTGCCGGACGGTGGTGGGCCTGTTCGCTCGGGTGGGGTCCCGGGCGGACTCGGGGGTGGGTTCGTGGCGCGAGGACGATCCGGAGTACGTGCCGGACCGGCCGCCGGAGTGGGCGCGCGTGGTGGAGATCGGGTCGGCCACGGCGGGTCGCTGAACGGCCGGGTCGCAGGACGACCGGGGTCGCTGAGCGGCCGGGGTCGGCTCCGACGACGGCGCGGCGCACGCGGGGGTTTCGTCGGCACGGTGACGGGCCACCATGAGGCGGGGCCGAAACAGCGGGGGGACGGATGGACGGGATGGACGGGAACGACAACGGGACCGGGACAGGGGCCGGGTCCGGGTCCGGGTCCGGGTCCGGCGACGGGAGCGGGATCGGGAGCTGGATGGAGGGTGTTCCGGTGGGGCAGCTGCCGGAGCAGGTCGGGCCCGGGCCGTGGCTCGCGGCGGCCTGCCTGCTCGGGCTGATGCTGGCCTACTTCGTGCTGAACGGTTTCACCGACGAGTTGCGCGCGGCCTGGTGGGGCGTGCCCGGGCAGCTCTCCGAGGTCGCCTGCAGCTCGTACGACAACGGCACCGGGGCCACCGAGCACCACTGCTCGGGCACCTTCACCCCGGACGGCGGAGGTTGGCCCCGCGAGGTCACCGTGGACGGCGACACCCGTTCGACGCCGGGCCGCGCGTGGCTGGCGGACGACACCGGCGGCACGGCGTACATCGACCCGTCGGCCTGGTGGGGCGTGCCCCCGGTGGCGATCTCGTTGCTCCTGGTGGGCGTCCCGGGGACGGCGACCGTGTGGTACGCGCGGCGGGCCCGCGCCGCCCGCCTCGGGCCGTCGCGGCAGGATTCGCGGTGGGCTCCACGGCGGGATTCGCGGCAGGCTCCGCAGCGGGACGCCTCCGGGTTGGACAGCACCGACTTCTGACCCGGCACCAGGTGCCGTCCGACCAGGTCGGTCGTACCCCGCCATCCACCGATCGGTCGATGGTGATTCGGGCGTGATGGGCGATGTGCGAGGGCCTGGCCGCGCGCGAGCATCGACGCATGGCAGTCATCGAAGTCAGCGGCCTGCGGAAGGCCTACCAGGGCAGGGCCGTCCTCGACGGTGTCGACTTCACCGTCGAGGAGGGCGAGATCTTCGGCATCCTCGGCCCGAACGGTGCGGGCAAGACCACCACCGTCGAGTGCGTCGAGGGCCTGCGGGCGCCCGACGCCGGCACGGTGCGGGTGGCGGGCCTCGACCCGGTCGCCGACCACGACCGGGTCACCCGGATCCTGGGTGCCCAGCTGCAGGAGAGCGAGCTGCAGGCGAAGCTCACCGTCCGGGAGGCGCTGGAGCTCTACAGCGCGTTCCACCGCCGACCAGCGGACTGGCGGCTGCTCGCGCTGCGCCTCGGCCTGACCGAGCGGCTCGGCACCCGCTTCGGCAAGCTGAGCGGCGGTCAGAAGCAACGGCTGTTCATCGCCCTGGCCCTGGTCGGCCGACCCCGGGTCGTCGTGCTCGACGAGCTCACCACCGGGCTCGATCCACGGGCCCGTCGGGACACCTGGCAGCTGATCGAGGAGACCAGGGACTCCGGCGTCACGGTCCTGCTGGTCACCCACTTCATGGAGGAGGCGCAGCGGCTCTGCGACCGGATCGCGGTCATCGACCGGGGCCGGGTCACCGCGCTGGACACCCCGGAGGGCCTGATCGGCCGGGCCGCGAGCTCGACCGTCATCTCCTTCACCCCCTCGCAGCCGCTCGACGGGCGGGAGCTCGCCGCGCTGCCCGGCGTCGCCACCGTCCAGGAGACGGACCACCGGCTCGTCATCACCGGCACCGACGAGACCGTGGGCGCCGTGCTCTCACTGCTGGCCAGGCACCGCGTCACGGCGGGCCGGCTCCGCGTCGTGGACGCCACCCTGGACGACGCGTTCCTCGACCTCACCGCCCAGGAGGCCTGACATGTCGACCGCCCCGACCGCCCCCACCGTCCCCCCGCTCACCCCGGCTGGCTCGGCCGCCGCCGACCGGCTCGGGTCCGGCGCCTCGATCGCCGTGCTCAGGACCGAGGCGCGGCTCTTCCTGCGCGAGCCGGCCGTGCTCTTCTGGCTCATCGCCTTCCCGAGCCTGCTGCTCACCGTCCTCGGGCTGATCCCGTCCCTCCGGGAGGCGAGCGAGGCGCTCGGCGGCCGCCGGGGGATCGACGTGTACGTCCCGGTGGCCGTCCTGCTGTCGATCCTCGTGGCGGGCGCGCAGACGATGCCGGGCGTGCTCACCGGCTACCGCGAGCGCGGCATCCTGCGGCGGCTGTCCACCACGCCCGCCAGCCCCAGGTCACTGCTCACGGCGCAGATCGTGCTGCACGGGGCGGGGATCCTGCTCTCGGTGCTGCTCGCGGTCGCGGTCGGCCGGCTCGCCTTCGGCGTCGCGCTGCCCCGGCAGCCCGTCGGCTACGCCGTGGCGGTCGTAC
Source organism: Kitasatospora sp. NPDC093806 (assembly GCF_040683335.1). NCBI lineage: Bacteria > Bacillati > Actinomycetota > Actinomycetes > Kitasatosporales > Streptomycetaceae > Kitasatospora > Kitasatospora sp. NPDC093806. The sequence continues at coordinate 22,759 of NZ_JBFBDO010000012.1, read as the reverse complement.
TCACCGTGCTCGCCGGGCTGGCGCTCGGCGCGACCGTCTCCGCGCTCTCCCGCACCGCGAAGGTCGCGCAGACCATCGGGACGGTGATCTTCTTCCCGATGATGTTCACGGCCGGCGTCTATGCTCCCGTGCAGGCCATGCCTCAGCTGCTGCGGGACATCGTCGGGCTGACGCCGCTCGGTGCCTCGGCGCAGGCGCTCGACCAGGCGGCGTCGGGGCACTGGCCGGACTGGTCACACCTCGGGGTGACCGGCCTGTGGGCGGCTCTGCTGATCGGCGCCGCGGTGCGTTGGTTCCGCTGGGAGTGACGGTGCGGCGGGTGGGCAGGGGCGACGGCGGGGACGGCGGCAGCGGCGGGAGCGCGGACGGAGGTGGGGGCAGCGTGAGCGGGGGCAGCATGAGCAGGGGCGACGTGGGTGCGGGCGACGTGAGCGGGTCGGAGACGCGAGGGCGGGGGCGCGGCGCCCTGGCCGTCATGACCGACGGGGCGTCCAGCGCCGAGGAGCGGTGGCGGGCGTTCTGCCGCTGGGGTCCGTACGGGCTGCTCGCCCTCGCCTCGACGGTCGGCGCGGCCACCTCGACCGTCCTCATGTCGCGCGGTCAGGCGTACACGGCCGGGGTACTGGTGGCCGCCTCGTTCGGTCTGCAGCTGTGGTGGGACCGGACGTGGCCCGGGCAACCGGAGCACTCCCCGGCGGGGTCCCGCTACTTCGCCGCGCGCACCGTGATCGCCTTCGTCCTCACCTGGCTGAACCCGCTGTTCTCGATCTACGCAGTGATCGGCTACTTCGACGCCGTCCACCTGCTGCCGCCGCGCCGGGTCAAGGCCGGGCTGCTGGCGACGGCGGTCACGATGGCGGGCTCGCAGTCCGGCGGGCTGCCGCCCCGGTCCCCGAGCGTCTGGATCCTCTTCGGGGTGATCTTCGCGCTGCACGCCGGACTGCTCGTGATCTTCGGCAACCTCCGCGAGAAGGAGGCGGAGGAGGCGAAGGCCAAGGCCGCCACCATGGCCGAGCTGGAGCGGACCAACGCCCGACTGGCGCAGGCCCTCGCGGAGAACGCCGGCCTCCAAGCCCAACTCCTGCTCCAGGCCCGGGAGGCTGGGGTGGACGACGAGCGGCGCCGGCTGGCCGCCGAGATCCACGACACCATCGCGCAGGGGCTCACCGGCATCATCACCCAGCTCCAGGTGGTCGCCGCGGCCGAGGATCCGGCCGTCGCCCGCACCCACCTCGAACGGGCCCAGGCGCTGGCCCGGCAGAGCCTGGGCGAGGCCCGCCGTTCGGTGCACGACCTCGGCCCCGGCGCCCTGGAGCACGACTCGCTGCCCGAGGCGCTGAAGAAGACCGTCGCCGACTGGTCGGTCCGGACGGGCGTGCGGGCCGAGTTCACCACCACCGGCACGGTCGAGCCGCTGCACGACGAGATCGAGTCCACCCTCCTGCGGATCGCCCAGGAGGCGCTGGCCAACACCGCCCGGCACGCCCGCGCCACCCGCGTCGGCGTCACCCTCTCCTACATGGACGACGAGGTCACCTTGGACGTGCGCGACGACGGCTGCGGCTTCGATCCGCTCTCCCTGCCACCGCGCGGCGAGTCGGGCGGGTTCGGGCTCGGCGGGATGCGGGCCCGCGCCGAGCGGCTCGCGGGGACGGTCGGCATCGAGTCCGAACCGGGCCACGGCACCGCGGTCTCGGCCCACGTACCGTTGGTGCACCATGACTGACCGAACGACGCCCGACCGGCCGGCGCCCGACCGAACGACGCCCGACCGGCCGGCGCCCGGCACGACGACAAGCGACCCGACGGCGGCCGGCCCGACGGCGAGCGACCGAGCACCGGCGGGCGACCGGAGGATCATCACCCTCCTCGTCGTCGACGACCATCCGGTGGTCCGGGACGGACTGCGCGGCATGTTCGAGTCCGCCCCGGACTTCGAGGTGCTCGGCGAGGCCGGGAACGGCGTCGAGGCGGTGGAGCTGACCGGCCGCCTCGACCCGGACGTCGTCCTGATGGACCTGCGGATGCCGGGCGGCGGCGGGGTCGACGCGATCACCGAACTCGCCCGCCGGGGCGCCAAGAGCAAGGTCCTGGTCCTCACCACGTACGACACGGACTCCGACACCCTCCCGGCGATCGAGGCGGGCGCCACCGGCTACCTCCTCAAGGACACCCCACGCGAGGAGCTCTTCACGGCGGTGCGCGCCGCCGCCGACGGCCGCACCGTCCTGTCCCCGGCGGTCGCGTCCCGGCTGGTCACCCGGGTCCGCACGCCGTCGGCGGCGCGCAGTTCGCTCAGTGCCCGGGAGCGCGAGGTCCTCGTGCTGGTCGCCCGGGGCACCGCGAACCGGGAGATCGCCCGCGCCCTGTTCATCAGCGAGGCGACGGTGAAGACACATCTGACGCACCTGTACGCCAAGTTGGGCGTCAACGACCGCGCGGCCGCGGTGGCCGCCGGCTACGACCGGGGGATCCTGGGAGGTGACGCCGGACGGCGCTGACCCAGGAGAGAACAGCAGAGGACGCGTCCGGAGCCGGGGCGGTCAGCCGACCTTGGCGCAGAGCGGTTCGGCCGAGCCGTGCTTGATGGTCAGAGTGCGGTAACCGGAGGCGGCGATGTCGACGGTGTAGACGCCGTCGACGGTGTAGAGGTCGCGGGGCAGGTTCCCGGCGTTCGCGCCGAAGCCGAGCAGGATCGGGCCGTGGGCGCGCCAGGTCTGCGAGCCGTCGGGCCGGTAGTCGACGACGGACCGGCCGCCGGCGTCCGCGTCGTACCAGGCGCCGGTGCGGGTGTTGGTGACCCGCATGACCAGGTCGCCGCGGAACGCGACCCGCCGCACGGTGCCGTCGGGGTCGGCCTCCAGGACCCGCCGCTCGACCGCGTCCACGACGGCTTCGAGGTGGACGGGGAAGTCGCAGCGGGCGCCCGCCGGAAGGTCGAAGGTGGGCGAGGGCCACGGCTCCCATCCGGCCCGGTCACCGGCGGCGGCAACCCCCACAGCACCGGTGGCGGCGGTCGCGGGGGCGGCGGTCGCCGGAACTACGGCCAGGCCGAGCACGGTCGCGGCGGCCGCCGCAACGGTCGTGGCAGCACGGGGAAGGAATCGTCGCATCAGCGGATCTCCTGACGGGAGTTCGGGCGGGGCGTCGGAACGGCCCCACCCTGGCACCCGCCGCTGACCGGATTCTCACCACAGCGGGCGCAGGCACGGGCACCGGCCCAGGCGCGGGCGCGTCAGCCGACAGCTCTCAGTCGTCCGCCCCCGACCGGCGGATCGTCAGCATGTCCTGGGTGTGGCCGATGGCGTAGCCGCCGTCCGGCCGGGTGAAGTGCTTCCGGACGTAGGCGGCCAGCTCGGCGCGGTCGGGCAGCGGGTCCATGGTGGCCAGGTCCGCCACGTTGACCATGAACTCGGCGACCTCCACCGCCTCCTCCAGGTGGTCGGTCCGGTAGTGCAGGTCGAGCGACTCCAGCGCGTACTCGTGCGCCGGCTCGTGCTCGCGCAGGCCCTCCACCAACGGCCGCAGGTCGTAGCTGACGCCGGTGAAGTGCCGGGCCATCCGCATGCACGGGCTCTCCGGGTTCTGCAGCACCACGAGCAGCGTGCCGCCGGGCGCCGCCCAGCCCAGGACCCGGCGGACCGTGGGCAGCCAGGCGGCCGCCGGGACGTAGTACAGCACGTGCGAGAGGTGGACCAGGTCGGCGGGCTCGGGCGGCTGGGCCAGTTCGATCGGTTCCGGGAGGACCACCGCCCCGGGGCAGACCGCGGCGAGCTTCTCGCGCATCGCCGCACTCGGCTCGACGGCGACCGTCCGGTCGAAGGAGCGCCCGAGGAACGCGGTGGTCCGGCCCTCGCCCGCGCCCACATCCAGCAGCACCCGGCGGTGTGCCAGGCCGGCGACGACCTCGCTCAGCCGGGCGTGGGTGAGGGGCTTCTCGTCGGTGCCGGCGAGGAACAGTTCGAACGCCCGGCGGTAGTCCGGGCCGGAGACGTCCAGCACCCGTACCGGGCCCGATTCCGCGGTCCCGGTGTCCATCGTGTCCATCCTGTCCATGCGGTGGCTCCTTCGACGTCGGCGGTCCGCGGTCGGCGGTCGGCGTGGCCCGGTCATTGGAGCGCGGCCCGGCGGCGCCGCCGGGCAGTGACGTTCCTGCCCGCGTGTCGCGCACACCCGCGTGACCACGGCAGAGGATCCGAACTCGGCGGGCCCGGCGGCGGCTTGACCCTCACGTTACGTGCGGCCCTACCGTCCCGGTTCATGAAGATCGTTGTTCACGACACCGTTTCCGCCATGACCGACCTCCTCCACCGGCCGTCGGAGGAGCGGCCGGACGCCCTGCGGGAGATGCTCAGCCCCCTGCGGACCGTGCTGTCCGCGGTGATGGGCGAGGTCGACCTGGTCGAGATGCACGAGCAGGGCAGCGGCTTCCGGCTCGACCGCGACGATCCGCGCTACCTCCCGGCCCTGGACCTGCTGCGGGAGACCCGGGTACTGCGGCGGATCGAGGAGTCGCTCGCCGCCGCCTGGGCCCGGATCGACGCCGCCGCGCCGGGAGTCCGGCACGCCGACACCGTGCACGTCGTCCTGGTGCTCGGCGACCCCGACGACGAGCACCTGACGGTCCGCAGCGCCGGCTACCTCGGCTCGGGCGGCATCCCCGGGGCGATCCACCTGCTGATCTGGCCGACCGAGACCAGCCTCGCGAAGATCGGCCACGCCGCCGCGCACGAGCTGCACCACAACGTGCGGTACGCGAACGTGGCCTGGAACCCGATGACGGTGACGGTGGGCGAACAGGTCGTCGCCGAGGGCCTGGCCGAGGCGTTCGTGCGCGAGCTGGCCGGCGAGCAGGCGATGGGGCCGTGGGCGACCAGGCTGACCGGCCCGGAGCTGGAGCGCGCCTACGCGGGGATCACCGCCGCGATCGACGTCGCGGGGATGCAGAACCTGCCCGCCTACGTCTTCGGCGACGACACCGCGCGCCTGATGGGGGCCGAGCCCGTCGGGCTGCCGGACTTCGCCGGGTACGCGGCCGGGCTGCGGATCGTGGACGCGCACCTGGCGGCCTCCGGCCTGACCGCCGCCCGGAGCATCGCCTTGCCGGCCGCCGAGATCCTCGCCAACGCCGGTATGCCGAACGCCGGTATGCCGAACGCCGGTATGCCGAGCGCCGGTGTGCCGAACGCCGGCTGACCCCCGTCGTCTTCGCCGTCGGTCGGGAAGCGGACTCGCGCCTCCCGACCGACGCACGCCTTGTCGGCCCGTCAGCCGAGCGTGGCGCCCTGTTCCCGGGCGAGCTCCTCCAGGCCGTACCGGGCGACGTGTTCCGCGTTGCCCAGGTCGATGGTCCGGACGCCCTCGGCCGCCAGCCGGTCGTTGATCTCGTCCAAGTGCTGCCGGACGAGCTGCTTCTCGGCGTCGGTGGTGCGGCCCTTGTGCGGCTTGCCCGCGTGTTCCAGGCTGGCGTAGTTGACCCGTTCCCGCGTGCCGCCGGGCGCCGGGAGCTGGCTCGGGGCGGTCCGGGCGACGCGCTTCGCGCCGCGCAGCACCTCGGCCATCGGCGCGGCCGAGGCCAGCCGGTCGAAGGTCGCGGCCTCCATGACGACGGTCCGCGGTTCGTCGGTGTCGGGGTGGTGCAGCTCGATCGTCACCAGGTCGAGCGCGAGGTCCTGCACCGAGGTCAGTTCGTCGGCGAGGGCCTCTATCTCGACCGGGCCGTCCTCAAGGTCGGGGTGACGGCGCACCACGACCCGCACCAGGTCGGCGTCGTCGTCCGCGTGCCTGCCGGTCAGATCCGAGAATCGGATGATCTTCTGGCCCATGTCTCCTTCTCCTGCCCCTGCCCCGGTGATCAGCGAGAGCTTACGCCGCGACCGGCCCCCGGCATCCTCCACCCCGATCGGCGAGGGTCCGGCTCGCCCATACGAGAACCGGTGCCGCTGGCAGGATGGCGGCCATGGTGAACACCAGGCGCGTGACGCCGCCCACCCGTTCCCGGACCGCCTTGGGGACGTCCGTCCACACGATCAAGGTCACCTTGTCCGGCTCCAGACCCCCGATCTGGCGTCGTCTGCAGGTGCCGTCGGGCACGGATCTGCGGCGGCTGCATGATCTGATCCAGGCCGCGTTCGGCTGGGAGGACTACCACATGTGGGCCTTCGAGAGCGGGCGGGAGCGGTACGGCGTCACCGATCGGGACCTGGGGATCCGCAACGCGGCGGCGATGCGCGTCGACCGGATCGCCCCCGGCGTAGGCGCGCGGTTCCGCTACACCTACGACTTCGGCGACAACTGGGAACACGACATCCTCGTCGAGGCCGTAGGAGACGCCGAACCCGGTGTCTCCTACCCGCACTGCCTCACCGGCCGGCGGGCCGGCCCGCCCGAGGACTGCGGCGGGATCTGGGGATACGAGTACCTCGTCGAGGTTCTCGGCGACCCCGGCCACGAAGAACACGAGGAACGGCTCGAATGGCTCGGCCTCGACTCGGCCGACCAGTTCGACCCCGCCGCGTTCGACCCGGCCGAGATCAACACCGCCCTGGCCGGCTACACGACCGTACTCGTCCACGACTGAAACCGGACCGCCGCGCGCAACCGATCGCCCCCACCCCCGCCGGGGGCGATTGAGTGCGGCCACAGCCGTGACCCCGGTGGCCCCGGCGGCGTCCGCGCCACCGGGGCTGCTCGGCGCTGCCCGCGGTGATCAGTTCACGTGGACCGACGGGCTGCCGGCCTGGCTGGTGTCGGCCATCGGCCCGTAGCCGGCGGAGAAGTACCCCTCGGCCGGGCAGAGGCTCGAACCGCCGCTCTTGACGAAGCGCTCATTGCGGAAGGTCAGGCTGTGGGCGGCATTGTCGGCTGTCCCCGTGAAGGCACCGCTGAGCTGGTACGTACAGCTGATCGTGCCGAACCAGCTGTTCAGGACGGCCGAGGCCTGGATCGGCCCGGCCGCTCCCGGGGTGAGGACGACGGGGTAGCCGGGGGCGCCGCCGACCGAGACGTTGTACGCGAGGTTGCCGACCGTCAGGCTCTTGACCGAGGTCACCCCGGTGATGTTGGCCGTGCAGGAGCCGAAGGTGAGCCCGGTCAGGGACTCCGTCGCGGTACCCGGTGCGGCCGGGTTGCCGGTCACCCGCGCGGTGAACGGCGAGACGCCGCAACTGACCCCGGTGGAGCCGGTGGTGGCCGAGTAGAAGGTGGCCCGGGTGCCCGCAGCGAGCGGCGCGACGAGGACGTCGCCGACCGCGACGGCCGGACCGTCGGGGCCGCCGGTGGTCAGCACGGCCCCGGCGGCGACGACGTCGGATGCGGCGGGTCCGGGTGCGTCGGCGGGCGCGGCGCCGGCGGCGGGGGCGGTGGTCAGCGCGACGGCGAGCGCGGCCAGGGCGAGGCAGGTGCGAGTGCGCATGGGAGGGCCCCATTCTCGGTGAGGGTGCGAGAAGGCGGAACGTCCTGGGCTCACCGGCCGGTTGGGGACGCACCGGGAGCTGACTACGTTGTAGGTCCGTGTCCGCACACCGTCAAGGAGCTGCGCGACACTTGTTGACGATTCGTCAGCAAGGGCCAAACCTGGTGGGCCCGTCGGCGGACCGGTCGCGGTACCGCTGCGGTACTAGGGCGTGTCTGACAATTCGCGTCGGACCAGCGCGCGGCGTCTGGGTGCGTGCATCGCAAGGCGGAGGAGGGAGTCCATGCGGAGCATCGGCGACCGACGACAACGCGGCGAGGTGCGTGCCCAGGCGTCGCGCGCCCGGCGGGAATTGTCAGACACGCCCTAGGGTGGCCCGCCATGGAGTTCCGACTGCTCGGCCCGTTCGAGGCCGCCCACCACGGCGAACGCGTCCTGCTCCGCAGCCGTCGGCAGGAGCGGTGCCTGCTCGCGGTCCTGCTGCTGGAGGACGGCCGGGTGGTCGGCACCGACCGGCTGATCGACCTGCTGTGGCACGGCAGCCCGCCCACCGCCGCCCGGGCCACCGTGCACACCTACATCGGACGGCTGCGGGCGGGCCTGCGCCCGCACGGCGTGACGGTCGAGACCCGGCACGACGGGTACGCGCTGATACCCGGCGGCCACAGCGTCGACGTCCGGGAGTTCCTCGACCTGACCACCCGGGCCGCCGCCACCGGCGACCCGGGCGAACGGCTGCGCTGCTACGACCGGGCGCTCGCGCTCTGGCGCGGGCCGCTCCTCGCCGACGTGGCGGAGGAGGGACTGCGCGGACGGATCGGCGGGCGGCTGGCGGAGCTGCGGCTGTCGGCGCTGGAGCAGCGGGCGGAACTGCTGCTCGCCATGGGCCGGCACGACCGGGTCCTCGCCGACCTGCCCGTACCGGCCGGCCTCCGGACGGCGGACGGCCCGCCGGGCGGCGAGCCCCCGAGCGGCGCCTTCCCCGACCCCGACTCCCCCGGCCCCGACTCCCCCGGCCCCGACTTCCCCGACTACGACTTCCCGGGCTCCGGCTTCCCGGGCTCCGGCTTCCCTCCCCGCGAGCGGCTCGTGCTCGCCGTGATGACCGCCCTGTACCGGGCCGGCCGGCAGGGCGAGGCGCTCGCCCTCTACCGCCGCACCCGGCGGACGCTGGTGGACACCCTGGGCCTCGAACCCGGCACCGAACTGACCGCCCTGCACCAGCGGATCCTGCGGGCCGACCCCCGGCTGGACCGCCCGCCGGCACCGCAGTACGCCGTGCGGGTGGGCGAGGAGTGGCTGCCGTGGAGCGCCGGCGGGCATCCGGCGCTGGAGTTCTGCAACACCTTCGCCGGCTGGGGAGCGCCCACGCCGCCGCCCGGTTCCGACTGGCTGCGCGGCTACTCCACACTCGCCGTCTGGGCCGGCCACCACGACCTCGCGGACGGGCCGCTGGTCGACGGACTGCTCCGGCGGGCCGGGGAGCGTCCGGACGAGGCGGCCGGCGTGCTGAACGAGGCGCGCGCCTTCCGGTCCGCCCTGTACGCCTGCCTGACCGACCCGCAGGACGGTGCCGCCTTCGCCGACGTCGCGGCCGTGGTGCAGCGGGCCACCCGTTCGGCGGTGTTCGGCCGCGACGAGGACGGCCTCGCGCACTGGCGGCTGCCGCCGACCACCGGCCTGCGCCTGCCGCTGTACGCCGTGGCCCGCGCGGCCGCCGAACTCCTCGCCGACCCGCGCCGGCTGACCGTCCGCCGCTGCCCGAGCGCGGACTGCGGCTGGCTGTTCCTGGACGCCGCCGGCCGCCGCCGCTGGTGCAGTCTGGCCACCTGCGGAGCCGCCCGACAGGCCTCGTGAGCACCCCTCCCCCGGCCTCGGACGGACCACCGGCCGGAAATCCCGCTCCCCCAACTCCTTGACGCCAGCATGACATTGGCGGACCATCATGCTCGCGCGCGCCGCACTTCCTCCACCGCTCCGTCCCTACGGAACCCCCCACAGGAGGACAGTCATGCGACTGCCCCGCCGAGGGAAGCCCGCCGCGGTCACCGCCGTTCTGCTGGCTCTCGCCCTCGCCACTCCGCTCACCACCCAGGCCGCCGCCCAACCCGACACCGGCGCCGCCACCGCCGCCCGGGCCGGCCGGACCGGCGGCGACGCCGACACCGGGCGGCAGTACCGCGTCGACGGCCCCCGCACCGTCGCCGAACGCACCGCGATCGCCGACACCGGCGCCTCCGTCGACGCCGTCCGGCCCGACTCGGTGACGGTCACCGCGACCGCCGCCGAGGCCGCCCGGCTGAACGCGCTCGGCTGGTCCCCCGTCCCGCTGCCCGGTCCCCGGTTCGGCGCCGGGCCCGACGGCCAGGAGACGGAGGGCGTGGGCGCGTCGCTGAACGACTTCCCGTCCGCCGACTCCGGCTACCACAACTACGCGGAGGCCGCCGCCGACATCGACGCCGTCGTCGCCGCGCACCCCGACATCATGAGCAAGCGCGTCATCGGCACCTCGTACGAGGGCCGGCCGATCGTCGCGGTGAAGATCAGCGACAACGTCGGCACCGACGAGAACGAACCCGAGGTGCTGTTCACCGCCCACCAGCACGCCCGCGAGCACCTCACCGTCGAGATGTCGCTCTACCTGCTGCACGAGCTCGGCGACAAGTACGCCACCGACAGCCGGGTCGCCAACGTCGTCAACAGCCGGGAGATCTGGGTGATCCCGGACCTCAACCCGGACGGCGGCGAGTACGACATCGCGACCGGCCGCTACCGCAGCTGGCGCAAGGACCGCCAGCCGAACAGCGGCAGCAACAGCGTCGGCACCGACCTCAACCGCAACTGGAACTACAAGTGGGGCTGCTGCGGCGGTTCCTCCGGTTCCACCTCCAGCGAGACCTACCGGGGCAGCGGCGCGGAGTCGGCCAAGGAGACCAAGGTCGTCGCCGACTTCGTCCGGACCCGGGTGGTCGGCGGCAAGCAGCAGATCACCGCGGCCATCGACTTCCACACCTACAGCGAGCTGGTGCTCTGGCCGTTCGGCTGGACCTACAACGACACCACCACCGGCATGAGCGCCGACGAGTACAACACCTTCGCCACCCTGGGCCGCACCATGGCCGCCACCAACGGCTACACGCCCGAGCAGTCGAGCGACCTGTACATCACCGACGGGACGATCGACGACTGGCTGTGGGGTACGCAGCGGATCTTCGCCTACACCTTCGAGATGTACCCCGGGCCGAACGGCAGCAGCGGCTTCTACCCGCCCGACGAGGTGATCGGGCGCGAGACCAGCCGCAACCGGGAGGCGGTGCTGAAGTTCCTGGAGACGGCCGACTGCGTGTACCGCGCGATCGGCAAGCAGCAGCAGTACTGCGGGATCCCCGCCTGACGGTCGCGCCTGACCGACAGGTCCGAACGTGACTCCTGAACGTTCGCCTGAACGCGGCGCCTGACCGTCACGCCGGAACGTTCCCGCCCGCCGGTCCGCCTCGGCGACCGGCCCCGGCACCCCGCCCGGACAGCCCCGGACGGGGTGCCGACGCGCGCCACTCACCGCCGTACACCCCGTCAGCCGTCAGCCGGAAGCCGGGGCCGGGTCGGCGGGCCCGGCCAGCACCTCGCGGGCCAGCCGGACCAGGGCAGGGACCGCCGGGTGGACCGAGGCGCCGCGCCGCCAGGCGAGCAGCAGCGGCACCGGGGGCGCGTCGGCCAGCGGGCGGTAGGCGATGGCCGGGTGCTCGTGCAGCCGGGGCGTGGCCGAGGTCGAGATGCCGACCGCCCGGCCGGCGGCGATCGCGGTCAGCCACTCGTCGGTGTTGGCGACCTCGATGGTCGTGGCGGGTCGGGCGTCGGCGGGCCAGAGGTCCAGGGTGGTGGTGCCGGCCACCGTGTTCAGCACGACCGGCCGGGTGGCCAGGTCGGCCAGGGTGAGGACCTCGCGCGCGGCGAGCTCGCTGCCGGCGGGCACCACCGCCACCCGTTCCTCCGCCGCCAGCGGGTCCGTGACCAGCCCGGGCGCGGTCACCTCCCCGCGCAGCAGCGCGACGTCCACCTCGCCCCGGGTGAGGCCGGCCGTCCGGTCGTCGATCCGGCGCAGTTCCAGCGGCACCTCGGGGTGTTCCCGGTCCCAGCGGCGCAGCAGCGGGATGGTGTGGCCGCCGAGCGCGGGCCAGGGGTGGCCGAGGCGCAGCGGCGGCGCGGTGAGGGTGGCGGGGTCGAGGGCGGCGTCGACGGCGGCCAGGGCGGCGACGGCCCGGTCGCGGAAGGTCCGGCCGGCGGCGGTGAGTTCGAGGTGGTGGGTGGAGCGGTCGACCAGCCGGACGCCGAGGTGGTCCTCCAGTTGCCGCAGCGTCCGGGAGAGGGCGGGCTGGCCGGTGTGCAGGCGGGCCGCGGCGCGGGTGATCGTGCCCTCCTCGGCGATGGCGAGGAAGGCCCGCAGGTGGCGCAGTTCCATGGTCATGCCGGGGAAGCATAACCGCGGTGGAACGGGCATTTCCCGGGCCGCGCACGGCTTCCTAGCGTGGAGGGCATGACCGACACGACCGCGACCACGTCCCTGACGATCCCCCCGAATCCCCTGGCTCCCCTGGCTCCCACCTCACCCCCTGCCCCCTCCGGATCCGCGACCGCCCGTCGTACCGTCGGTCCCGGCGGTGTCGGGCTGGTGCTGGCGGGCAGCCTGTCGGTGCACTTCGGCTCCGCCGTCGCGGCGCTCCTCTTCCCCCGGGCCGGGGCGCTCGGGGTGGTGACGCTGCGGGTGACGATCGCGGCCGTCCTGCTCTGGGCCGTCTGCCGGCCCCGGCTGCGCGGCCACAGCCGGACGGACTGGGCCGTCGCGGGTGCCTTCGGGGTCGCGCTCGGCGGGATGAACGTCCTCTTCTACCAGGCGATCGACCGGATCCCGTTGGGGCCGGCGGTGACCCTGGAGGTGCTGGGTCCGCTGCTGCTGTCGGTGGCGACCGCACGCCGGGCGTCGAGCCTGCTGTGGGCCGGGCTGGCGTTCGCCGGGGTGCTGCTGCTCGGGCGGGACGGCTTCGCGCGGCTGGACCCGGTGGGCGCCGGGTTCGCGCTCGGGGCGGGCGCGATGTGCGCGGCGTACATCGTGTGCAGCGCCCGGGCGGGTGCGCGGTTTCGGCGGCTGGACGGGCTGGCGGTGGCGATGGCTGTGGCCGCGCTGGTCAGCCTGCCGCTGGGGATCGGTTCGGCGGGCGCGGTCCTGCTGGAACCGGGGGTGCTGGGGCTCGGGCTGGCGGTGGCGCTGCTCTCGTCCGCGCTGCCGTACGCGCTGGAGCTGCTGGCGCTGCGCCGGCTGTCCACCCCGACCTTCGCCGTCCTGACCAGCCTCTCGCCCGCGATCGCCGCGCTGGCCGGGTTCCTCGTACTGGGGCAGGCCCTGTCGGCGGGGCAGTGTCTGGCGGTCGCCCTGGTGGTGGCGGCGGGCGCGGGCGCGGTCTCCGACCGGTCGGGGTGACCAACCTCGCTGCGCAGGAAGTCGGACCGGCCGACTTCCTGTGCAGGGGCGCTCCTTCCCGGCTCCGTTTCACGCCTCTTTGACACGCTTTCAGCACCCACCCACCCCGGCCGCCGGAAAACTCGGGCCGAAACCCCTTGCGCAATGGTCAAGAGTTGTTGACCATTGGGGACATGCCAACCGATGATCTTCCCGAGACGTTCCACGTCACCACGGACGAGCAGCTGCGCGCCGTCTCCAACCTCACCCGCCACCGGATCATGGCCGTGCTCCGCTTCGAGCCCGCGACCATCACGCAGATCGCCGCGCGCGTGGGCCTCGCCAAGGGGAGCTCCAGCTACCACGTCCGACTGCTCGAACGAGCGGGCCTGGTGAAGGTGGTGCGGACCCAGAAGGTCCGGGGGGTCACCGAGCGGTACTACGCCATGGCCGCGCGCTCGATCGTGCTGCCGGATCCGGGCGAAGGGGGCCCGGACGTGCTGATGCGGCACGCGGTGGCCGACCTGGAGGCCTCGCCGGCGGACGCCGAGCGGCACGTCCGGATGGCGCACCTGCGGCTCACCGACGAGCAGTTCGCCGAGCTGGGCGCGCGGCTGGAGGCCCTGGCGGACGAGTACCGGGCGCTGTCCAATCCGTCGCTGCCGGACTCCTCGCTCGTCTTCGCCCTGTTCCACCCGGCCTCGCGCGAGCAGGCCGAAGGAGGCGCCAAGTGAGCGAGGAAACGCAGAAGTTGCCGACCGGGTTCGGACGGCTGTGGACCGCCCAGACGGTCTCCTCGCTCGGCGACGGGGTGATGCACTCCGCGCTGCCGCTGCTCGCGCTCACGCTGACCCGGGACCCGCTGGCGCTCGCCGTCGTCTCGGCCGCCGGCACGCTGCCGTGGCTGCTCTTCGGGGTGCTCGGCGGCGCGCTGGTGGACCGCTGGGACCGCCGGCGCACGATGTGGATCACGGACGCGGCACGGGCGGCGCTGCTCGCCGTAGCCGCGGCGGCCGCCGCGCTCGACCTGCTGAGCGTGCCGCTGCTCGCGGCCGTCGCCTTCCTGCTCGGCATCGGCGGACTCTTCTTCGACACGGCCGCCACCGCCTACCTGCCGGACCTGCTCGGCCGCGACCCCGCACTCCTGGAGCGCGCCAACGCCCGCCTGCGCGGCGCCCAGACCGCCGCCTCCGGCTTCGCCGGGCCGCCCGCCGGCAGCGCCCTGCTCGCGCTCGGCCGGGCGGTCCCGCTGCTCGCCGACGCGGTCTCGTTCGCGGTCTCCGCCGTACTCGTGCGGTCGCTGCCCGCCGCCCCGCGGCCCGTGCCGCAGGCCCGGGAGTCGCTGCTGCGGCAGGCGCGGGCCGGCGCCTCGTACGTGTTCGGGGACCGGCTGCTGCTCGGACTCGCACTGCGCCCGGCGGTCGGGAACGTCGCCTTCCTCGCGGTCGAGACCGTCCTCGCCCTCTTCGCCCACGACCGCCTCGGCACCGACGACTTCGGCTTCGGCCTGCTCCTCACGGCGGAGGCGGCCGGCGGTCTGCTCGGCGCGGGCATCGCCTCCTTCCTCGGCCGCCGCCTCGGCACCGGCACCGCGCTGACCTGCACCGCCGCCATCGAGGGGCTCGCCATCCTGTGCCTGGCCGCCGCCCCGAACGCGTACGTCGCCGGCCTCGCGCTGGCCGTCTGCGGCGCGGGCATGGGCGCCACGATGGTGCTCGGCCCCTCCCTCCGGCAGGCGATCGTCCCCGGCCACCTGATGGGCCGGGTCGCCTCCACCTCCCGCATGCTCGCCATGTGCGCCGCCCCGTTCGGCGCCTTCCTCGGCGGCTGGCTGGCCACCGCCTACGACGTGCGCACCCCGCTCTACGTCGCCGCCGGGCTCCTCCTCACCATGACCGCCGTGACCTCGACCATGACCACCAACCGCCGCATCGAAGCCGCCCTCCTGGCCGCCGCCCCGACTCCCCGGGAACCCCGGGAGCCCGTCCGCGAGCCCGCCCTCCAGGGCTCCGCGACCTCGACATGACCGGCGGACCCAGGCCGCACCACCCCTGCGCTTCGTCCTTAACCCCCGTGGGCTGCGGGGCAGTCTGCTGCGACCCAGGTAGCGGTGAGGTCCTTGCTCGTGACGATGACCGACCCAGGCCTGAAGGCCATCTCATGGGTGCAGCCCTGCTCGTGCGGAAGGATCTCGTCCAGGATCAGCGTGCCGAGGTCGTCCCAGGCCGAGGGCTCATCAGGAGTCTTGATCTCGACCGCCGTCACTCCCGTATAGCGGATGACCAGGTCCTCGTCGTGCTTGGCGCGCTCTACGACGGACTGAACTGCGGCCGGATCGAGGCCAACCGACTGCGTACCGAGTTGGTCGGTCTACCAGGTCCCCGGACGGACGACGGGCGAATCGTGCCGGCGGTGGACGTCAGCCCGTGGCTGCGTTCCGACACGCCGACCAGTGCGGAGCGGCTGTCCTGCCACGTCCACGGGCGGGCGAAGAGCGTCTCGCAGTTCATCCGGGGCCGGCCCTACTCCTTCGTGGTCGTACTGGGGTCCGGCCGCGCCTCCTGGACCGGATTCCTGGACGCGGTCCGGCTCGGCCCCGAGGACGATGCAGCCGCTCTCGTCCTCGTATCGTTCGCACCGATCGGGCCCGGCTGATACTCCGACCCTCCGCCGCCCGCTCGCGCATGATGTCGTCCCGGTTCTTCCTAGGTAGACCGGTCTACCGATTCCCCACGGAATATGTAGACCGGTCTACTGACATCGCGCAAAATATGTAGACCGGTCCACTTATCTAGACCGGTCTACATATTCCATCCGGGGCGAGAGCGGGCCCCCGCCTACCAACCGGGGTAGCGGGACCACCAGTTCGGGTCGCGGGGCGGCTGGTACTCGCTGCCGCCCGGGGAGTCGGTGCACTGCTGCAGCAGGTCGCGGGCCAAGGTGTCCAGCACCCAGGCGAGTTCCAGTCGGCTCAGCAGTTCGACGGGCAGCGCGTCGACGCCGTGTGCGGCGCCGAGCAGCGCTCCCGCCGTGGCCGCCACCGAGCGGCCGTCCGGCGCGCCGGCGGCGAACTCCAGGGCGGCGCGCACGGTGTCGCGGCCGGGGAAGCACGCCACCGTGTACAGCGCGCCGAGCAGTGCGGAGACGGCCGTCGCGTCGGGGGCGAGCCAGGCGAGCCGCGCCGGGTCCGGGTGGCCGCCCGGGGAGCGCAGCAGGCCGAGGACGGTGTCCGGGTCCGCCGCGTGCGGCATCGGCAGGGCGCGGACGACGGCGTCGAACGGGTGCTCAGCTCCCTCGCCGCCGCCTGCCCAACGCGTGATCGGGTCGTCCTCCCTCAGACAGTGGCCGGCCAGCCGGACCATCCCGACGGCGGCCTCCTGCGCGTCCGGCGAACCGTGCGTCAGCGCGGCGATCCCGCGCACCACCCGCTCGAAGCCGCCCGCACCCCAGATCGCCCAGGGCACCGCGAGCGGAAGGCTCCGGGTGGCCGCGTGGGCACCCCGGCTCGCGGTGACCGGCTCGGTCGGCGAGCCCTGCGTGAGGCCGGTCAGCGCGGCGACGGTCGCCGGTGCGGAACCCCGTCGTTCGGCGAGGGCGGGCACCCGCGCGAGCCAGCCGTCCGGCCAGGTGCCGCCACCGCCCGTCCAGCGCCGCGAGATCCGTTCGGGTTCGATGCCCTGGAGCGCGGCCCAGCGGCAGTACGCGTGCCACAGCACGGACGGCGGATGGCAGATGCCCTTGTGGTCCATCCGCATCGACGCCCGGATGATCCCCTCGGCGGTGAACGCCGCCAGCTGGGTGCTCACCCCCACCGCCAGCGGCCCACCGACCGGCCACCGACCGCGCACCACCCCCGCCGCGTCCCCCAGCGCCGACCCGAGCAGCAACCCCCGCACCCGCGCAGCCTCCACCGCTTCCGCCACCGCACGCCCCTCCCCGATCACGACGACCCCGGGTCAGGGTCCGGACCCGGATCCGCCCATTCTCCCCGCGCGCCCACCTCCCTCCCCCGGGAGGGGCACGTCTCACATCTCACGGTGAATCAGCAGGTGACGCCCCGCGGAGGGGAAGGTGGGGGCAGGCTCTAGGGTGTGACGGTGAGTCTTCATGTGATCGTCGGATATGGGGCCGCCGGTGCGGCGACGGCTCGGCTGCTGGTCGAGCAGGGGCATGCGGTGCGGGTCGTCACCCGGACGGGACGCCCGGCGGAGGCCGGGATCGAGCACGTGGCGCTGGACGCCACCGACGCCCGGCGGCTGAGCGAGGTCGCGGACGGGGCCGCCGCCCTCCACAGCTGCGCCGCGCCGCCGCTCCACCGGTGGACGACCGGGTGGCCGCCGCTCGCCTCCGCGCTCTGCGCGACCGCCGAGGCGACCGGAGCCGTCCTCGTCATGCTCGGCAACCTGTACGGCTACGGCCCCGTCGACGGCCCGCTCACCGAGGACCTGCCGCTCGCGGCGACCGGTCCGAAGGGGCGGGTCCGGGCCGCCGTCTGGGAGCAGGCCCGTGCCCTGCACGAGGCGGGCCGGATCCGCGCGGTCGAGGTCCGCGCCTCCGACTTCTTCGGCCCCGGCGTCACCGACGGCGGCCACCTGGCCGCACGCGTCGTGCCCCGGCTGCTGGCGGGCAAATCCGTCAGCGTCCTCGGCGATCCCGACGCCACGCACAGCTGGACCTATCTCCCCGACGTGGCCCGGGCGTTGGCCGAGGTCGCCACCGACGAGCGGGCCTGGGGCCGGGCTTGGCACGTCCCGACCGCCCCCGCCCTCCCGATCCGCCGGATGGTCGAGCTCCTCGCGGCCGAGGCCGGCACCGCCCCCGTCGCGGTCCGCCCCCTCTCCCCCGCCGTCCTCACCCTGGCCGGCCTCTTCTCCCCCCTCCTGCGCGAACTCCGCGAGACCCGCTACCAGTTCGACCGCCCCTTCGTCGTCGACACCACCGCCTACGAGGCCACCTTCACCACCCGCGCCACCCCCCTCGACGACCAGGCCAAGGCCACCCTCACCTGGTGGCGCGACCGCCTCGCGAGCCTCTGAGTCGGGGCGCTGCCGCCGTCGCCACCCATAGCGGCAGCGGGATCGGGCGCGGAGGTACGGGCCGGGTGTCCCTGTCGCAGGCGGGGCCTCAACGGACGCCGCGTGAGCCAGGGGCCTGAGCACCACCCTGGAAAGGGCCGCCGCCGCGCCAGGTGGCCCGGGTCCGGTGGCGCCACTCGATCCGGGGACTCGCGAGTGTCGCTGCCGTCGGCGGGCCGGCCGGCGGGCCACCATCGGGCCGGGGTTCGTGGTCGGTGGGTGGCGCCGGGGCAGGGCCGGGGAACGGGAGTGAGCGGATGCGCGGGCTTGGTGCGGTGCGGGTGGCCCTGGGGCCGGTTCGGCGGGTTCTGGCGGGTCGGACGGTGGCCGCGGAGCCGGTGGGGGCGCCTTCCGGCCGTCGGGCCGGGGGCCGTGGACGACCGCAGGCCCTGCTGTTGGCCGGGGTGCTGGCCGTGAGCACGGTGGTCGCGGTGCCGGGGAGTGCCTCGGCGGCCGGGGGTGTGTTCGCGCCGAAGACGGACTACCCGGTCGGGCGGAACCCGCGGGCGATCGCCGTGGGCGACTTCACCGGCAGCGGCCGGACCGATCTGGCGGTCGCCAACGCCGGCGACGACACGGTCTCGATCCTGCTGGGCCGGGGCGACGGGACCTTCGCCCCGCAGGTCACCTACCCCACCGGCCCCGGCCCGACCTCGATCGCGGTGGCCGACCTGGACGGCGACGGCCGGCTCGACCTGGCGGTCACCGAGCAGGACGCCGCCGGCGTCTCGGTGCTGCTCGGCAACGGCGACGGCACCTTCCGCGCCCCGCGCGAGTTCCCCACCGGACCCAACCCGGACGCCGTCGCCGTCGGCGACTTCACCGGCACCGGCCGGCTGGACCTGGCGGTCGCCAGCCTGGGCGCGCAGCGCGTCGAGCTACTGCGGGGCAACGGTGACGGCACCTTCCAGGCCCCGGTCGGCTACCCGACCGGCACCAACTCCAATCCGGCCTCGATCGGCCTGGCCGACCTGGACGGCGACGGCCGGCTCGACCTGGCGGTCGCCGACGACGGCATCGGCACGGCCTCGGTCTTCCTCGGCAACGGGGACGGCACGCTCGGCCCGCGCGCGGACTTCCCCGTCGGTGGTGTCCCGGTCTCCCTCGCGGTCGCCGACCTCGACGGGGACGGCCACCCCGACCTGGCGCTCGCCGACGACGACCACTCCGCCCTCGTGCTGCGGGGCAACGGCGACGGCACCTTCCGGCCCGTGCTCGCCTATCCGGCGGGCCAGCTGCCCGAGTCGATCGCGGTCGGGGACTTCACCGGCAGCGGGGTGCCGGACCTGGTCCTCGCCAACGGCGACAACGCGGCGGCGCTGCTGCGCGGCAACGGCGACGGCACCTTCCGGGCCCCGGACTTCTACCCCACCGGCGCCGGCCACTTCTCCATGCCGGACCGGATCGCGGTCGGCCGGTTCACCGGCGGCGGGCGGCTCGACGTCGCCGTCACCAACGCCCAGGACGGCACCGTCTCGGTGCTGCTGAACGCGCACCGGAGCGCCGTCGTCACCACCCTCGTCTCCACGCCGAACCCCTCGGCGTACGGCAGCCCGGTCACGCTGACCGACACCGTCTGCGCGGCCCCGGCGCCCGGGTCGGCCGGCTCCGGGTCGAGCAGCGACAGGTCGAGCAGCCACAGCTCGACCAGCCCCGGATCGACCGGCTCCGGGACCGCCGACTCACCGCCGACCGGCACGGTGGACTTCGCCGACGGCGGCCGCGCCCTGGGCAGTGCCGCGCTGGCGCCCGGCGGCGGGGCCGGCTGCGCGCAGGCCCGGCTGGTCTGGTCGCGCCCCCGGCCCGGCACCCACACCGTCACCGCGCGCTACTCCGGCGACGGCAGCCACCTGCCCGGCCCGCCGGAGACCCTGGAGCACCGGGTGACCTGCGCGCGCACGGTCACCGAAGCAGACGGCCCCGTCCTCGCCACCGCCCCGAGCACCTGCCTGATCGACGCGCACGTCGACGGCCCGGTGCTGGTGCCGCCCGGCGCGGCGCTCTACGTCGGCGGCTCCACGGTCGACGGCGGCATCGACGCCGACGGCGCGGCGGGCGTCGAGCTGTGCGGGAGCGCGGTCGGTGCCCTGCGGATCGCCGGCACCACCGGCCCGGTGGTGGTCGGCGCCCCCGAGCAGGGCTGCGCGGCCGACCGGATCGACGGTCCGGCGGTGTTCGACGGCAACCGGGGCGGCACCGAGGTCGCCGGGAACACGATCACCGGCCCGCTGGACTGCGCCCGCAACACTCCCCCGCCCGTGAACGGGGGCAGCGCCAACTCCGTGGCAGGGCCGCGCACCCGGGAGTGCGCGGCCCTGTAGTCGCCCGCGGAGGGCGCGTCAGACGGTTTCGATGCGCTGGACGATGAGTTCGCAGAGCTCGTGGGTGCGCAGGGCGTCGTGGGCGTCGAGGGTCTTGCCGGCGCGGACGGCGTCGAGGAAGGCGAGGACGGTCTGTTCGATGCCGCGCTGGCGGGCGACGGGGACCCAGTCGCCGCGGCGGCGGACGGTCGGCTGGCCGCGGTGGTCGACGACGTCGGCGAGGTTGTGCACCTCGCGCTTGGAGTCGCCGCCGGACACCTCCAGCACCTCCTCCGTCGAGCCGGAGAGGCGGTTCATGATGCCCAGCGCGGTGAAGCCCTCGCCGGCCAGGGTGAGCACGACGTGCTCCACCAGGCCGTCGCGCACCCGGGAGCGGACGTCCACGTGCTCGATCTCGCCCGGGACCAGGAAGCGGAGCACGTCCACCACGTGGATGAAGTCGTCGAAGATCATCGGCCGCGGCGCCTCCGGCAGGCCCTCGCGGTTCTTCTGCAGGACGATCAGGTCCCGCGGGCGCTCCTTGGCCTGGACGTAGCCGGGCGCGTGGCGGCGGTTGAATCCCACCATCAGTGAGCGCCCGGTGCGATCGGCGAGGTCCACCAGCCGCCGTGCGCCGTCGAGCGTGTAGTCCAGCGGCTTGTCCACGTAGACGTCGACCCCGGCGGTGAGCAGCTGTTCCACGATCGGGACGTGCTGGTCGGTGGCGGCGTGCACGAAGGCGGCCCGGATCCCACCGGCGATCAGCTCGCCGAGGTCGGTGAAGCGCCGGTCCGGGGCGATCCGGTGGGACTCGCCGATCCGGTCCAGCTTCGCCGCGTCCCGGGTCATCAGCCGCAGGTCGAGCCCCGGCAGTGCGGTGAGCACCGGCAGGTAGGCCTTCTGCGCGATGTCGCCCAGGCCGATCACGCCGACCGGCAGCGGCGCGGTGTCGGGGGCAGTGGTCGAGCTCATCGAATCTCCAGGGGTGCGGTGCGGCTGTCGATCACCCCCACCCTATGCGCGGCCGTGCGGGGGCACGGCCCGGGCCAGGGCCGCCGCCGTCCGGCGGACGTCGGCCTCGGTGGTGCGCCAGTTGCTGAAGGCCGCGCGCAGGGCGGGGACGCCCGCGTAGTGGGTCGGGGTGAGGAAGGCCTCGTCGGCGAGGGCGTCGGCGAGGGCGGCGAGGCGCTCGGTGGTCGGGTCCTCGGTCAGGGTGAAGCAGACGACGTTGAGCCGGACCGGTGCCAGCAGCCGCAGTCCGTCGATCGCGGTGACGGCCTCGCCCAGGGCCCGGGCGCCCGTCACACAGCGTTCGACGATCTCCCGGTGGCCGGACCGCCCGTAGGCGCGCAGGGTGAACCAGGCGGCCAGGGCGCGCAGTCGGTGCGAGTTCTCCGGGGTGAGGTGCACCAGGTCGGGGTCCTCGCCGAGCGGGCCCAGGTAGGCGGCCGCGTTCCGGAAGACCCGGGCCTGGAGGTCGGGGCGCCGGGTGAACTGCACGGCGCTGTCGTACGGCACGTTGAGCCACTTGTGCAGGTCGACGCAGACCGAGTCGGCGAGGTCCAGGCCGGCCACCAGCTCCGCGTGTTCGGGCACCAGCGCGGCGAAGGCCCCGAACGCCGCGTCCACGTGCAGCCAGCAGCCGTACCGGTCGCGCAGTGCGGCCAGCGCCCGCAGGTCGTCGAAGTCCACCGTGTTGACCGTGCCGGCGTTGGCGACCAGGACGCACGGGCCGTCCAGTCCGGCCAGGATCCGCTCCAGCGCGGCGACGTCCACGGCCTCCCGGTCCGGCAGAACAGGAACTTGGGTCAGCGCGGCGCGGCCCAGGCCCAGCACCGACAGGGCCTTCGCGACGCTGGAGTGCGCGCTGCCGGACAGCACCCGGACCGGGCCGAGCGCGCCGACGCCGTCCTCCGCGACGTCCACGCCGAGCCGTTCGCCGAGCCACTCCCGGGCGATCGCGAGGCCCACCGTGTTGGACATGGTCGCGCCGCTGACGAAGGTGCCGCTGTGCGCGGCGGAGAGGCCGAACAGCTCGCGCAGCCAGCCGACCGTCTCCCGTTCCAGCTGCTGGCCGGCGCCGTCCAGTGCCGAGTTGGAGTTCTGGTCGGCGGTGGCGGTCAGCCAGTCGCCGGCCAGCGCGGCCGGGGTGGCGCCGCCGGTGACGAACCCGAAGTAGCGCGGTCCCGCTGCGGCGGAGAACCTCGGCTCCCAGCGGAGGGCGAACTCCTGCAGCGCCGCCCGCAGCCCACCGCCCGCAGCCCCGAGCGGCACCCGCTCCGGCGGGTCCCCCTGCGGCACCACCGGCCGCTCGTCGAGGCCGGCCAGGAAAGCCACCGCGCGGCTCCGGGTCTCCTCCAGCAGGGCGGGCAGCCGGTCCAGGTCGGCGGCGAGTTCGGGGTGCATGAGGCTTCTCCGTTGATCGGCTGTCCCGCCGACGCTAGCGGCCGCCCCGCCCGCCGTCCCGGTCCAATTCCCACCCGGTGGCCTGGTCGGTCACCGGGTGGGGCGGTGG